>CAMWQA010000006.1 GCA_947176265.1 uncultured Clostridia bacterium
GGGATAGAGGTCGGGACTCGAACCTTAAGTATGGAAAAATAGTTAGATAAGTGGAAGGTTAAGAATAAAATCGTAGTTCTTGCTTTTTTATTATTGTTTTGATATAATGGAACTACGATAAACAGTAATTTAGCGGAAAATAATATGGAAACGATAGAAGTATTTAAGTATCTGCAAGAGCAAATTCATACAACAATAATAGCCACAAATGATGAGAATGGTTTGCCCGTTACTTGCGCTATCGACCTTATGGACTATGACGAAAACGGTCTGTACTTTTTAACAGCAAAGGGCAAAAACTTTTATAAGCGGTTAAAGGCAAACGGCTATCTTTCTCTTACGGGAATTAAAGGCGAAAATACTATGTCTTGCGTTGCTGTGTCCGTTCACGGAAGCGTTAAAAAAATTGGTTTTGAACGGTTACAGAGATTGCTTGATAAAAACCCATATATGTATGAGATATATCCTACCGAACAGTCACGTTCTGCACTTACCGCATTTTGCTTGTATGCAGGTGGTGGAGAATTTTTTGACCTTTCTAAAAAACCCATCGAGCGTTTTTCCTTCTCTTTCGGTGGGAATATAATGCAACCCAACGGATATGTTATAACGGATAAGTGTATTGGCTGTGGAAAATGTTTATCCGTATGTCCGCAAAATTGTATAATATTAGATAAGAAAGCAAAGATTATGGAAGTGAATTGTTTGCACTGTGGTAACTGTATGCAAATATGTCCGTCAAAAGCAGTTGTAAGGAAATAATAATTGAACAATAAAATTCAATTTAGCGTAGAAAGACCGATAAGGCTTAACTGTCTTGTCGGTTTTTTATTGTCATAGAAATTATTTTAAGAAAAATACTTAAAATACTTGTTTGTTACGTCGCGTAATGAATTATAATTTACACACAAGGAGTTTTTTATGGCAGGGTATAAAGCAATTCCACAAGGATATATGACAGTCGGAGAAGTCGCAAAGAAAATGGGGGTAACCGTTCGGGCATTGCAATATTATGACCGAGAGGGACTATTTAGACCGTCTTGCATTAGCGACGGTGGACGGCGTCTATATAGCGACAAAGATATAGTTAAACTGCATCAGATTCTTACTCTAAAATCGTTGGGATTTTCTTTCGATGAAATTAAAAACCGTTTGATTGCAATTGATACACCTCAAAAGGCAATAGACGCATTGACGGAACAAAGCAGCGCTATTCAAGAGCAATTAAACGTTCTTACGCAATCTTTACAGGCAATTGGATTATTGAAAAACGAAATAGAGCAAATGCAATCCGTTGACTTTTCAAAGTATGCCGATATAATCATCAATTTGCAAATGGGAAACAAATACTACGGCTTGATAAAGTATTTTGACGAAAATATGCTTGATTATTGTCATAAGCGTTTTGATAAACAAAGCGGACTTGCATTTATAGATAAATTTAATCTTATTTTTGAGAAAGTTGAACGCGCAATAAAAAGCGGCGTCACGCCCGAAAGCGAACAAGGACAATTTATTGCAAAAGAATTTTGGCAACTTATAACGGAGTTTATCGATGGCGATATAAGTTTGTTGCCGCAACTAATGAATTTGGCAAATGCACAAGCAAACGACAGCGATAACAATATGCAAAACGCATTAAATTCTTTTATTGAGCCTGCGCTTGGCGTTTATTTTAGTAATTCGGGTATAAACCCTTTCGAGGTTAACAATGGGTAATATAATCGAGATCAAGGAATTAAAAAAAAGTTATGGCAATAACGCCGTATTGAAAGGTATTAATTTAGCCGTGCGTAAAGGCGAAATCTTTGCTTTGCTCGGGGCAAACGGCGCGGGAAAAACAACTACTTTGGAATGTGTCGAGGGATTACGGAAATACGATAGCGGAAATATAACTGTAAACGGGAAAATAGGTATTCAGTTACAGTCGTCCGCATTACAAGCTCATATCAAACCTATGGAAGCCATTAAACTATTTGCAAAGTGGAACAAAGCAGTACCTAATAACGAAATGCTTAAAGCTCTCGGAATATTTGAACTGTCCAAAAAGAAATATGCCGATTTATCAACCGGACAAAAACGCAGATTGCACCTTGCGCTTGCTCTTATCGGCAACCCTGACATTATTTTTCTTGACGAGCCGACAGCGGGGCTTGACGTCGAGGGGCGCGTATCGCTACACGAACAAATACGCACTTTAAAATCACAAGGCAAAACAATAATTCTTGCAAGCCACGATATGGCGGAAGTTGAAGATTTATGCGATAGGATAGCCATTTTACAAGACGGCAATATAGCTTTCGTCGGAACAGTTGACGAATTTACTGCTACTCACGGCAAAAGACACATTATTCGCGTTAAAACTGTCGACGGGCAAAAGGAATACGAAACGGAAAACATAACGGAAACGTTATTTGAAGTATTGACGGAATATAAACAAAAAGATATATCCATATTGGATATACAAACTGATAGAGTATCGCTTGAACAAAATTTTATAAATATTATAAGAGGTGCGTAAATATGAAAGCATTAATTTACGGAATCGGTTTGCAATTCAAGTTCGATATACGCAGTAAAAGTATGCTTATTACTTGCTATTTGGTGCCTTTGGTATTTTTCTTTTTTATGAGCGGCATATTTACGTCGGTTGATCCAATGGCTACAAAAACGCTTATATCTTCGATGACGGTATTTACTATAACAATGAGCGCTTTAATGGGATTGCCGCCTGCGCTTGCAGAAATTTACGGAACTGACATTAAAAAAGTATATAACGCAAACGGCGCGCCGATATGGTTTGGAATAATAACACAGTTTGTTTCTTCCTTTATTCATACTATTATAGTTTGCCTTATTATATTTGCCGTTTCGCCACTTGTATTCAAAGCGGAATTACCGTCCGAGTTGTTATGGTATTTTTTATCGCTGATAGCGTTGCTTGCTGTAACATTGGCTATCGGTTGTATTATAGGGTTGTTATTCAAGCAACAAGCAAAACTGACTATGATAGCAATGATAGTATTTTTGCCGTCCATTATGTTGTCGGGTACTATGTTTCCTGCAGATATGTTGCCGCAATTTATGCAATATATCGCTTACGCCTTTCCCGCAACAATAGCTTTCAAAGCAATGACAAGTTTTCAAGTTTGGCACATTCCCGTATTGCTTGGTATATTCTTATTACTTTGTGCTGTTGTCGCATTATTATTAAAATTTAGAGTCAAGCGATAGATTCCTGTAATTCAAATTTCAATTTGGTTTACAAGGCTAAAAATATCGCGAAGAGCAGTTGCCGTCGGGAGAAGAGACAGTAAGGCAAAAGAGAGAAAAGTAGGCAAATAACCTAAAAACAAAGAAAAACACACGCTTTGGAGTACGCTCCTTTTGCGTGTGCTTGGGTGTCTATGATGAACAAAAAGGATTTTTTTGTGGGATACTAGAAGTCGGGACTTGAACCTTAAGCATAAGAGAAACAGTTAAATAAGTGGTAGGTTACGAATAAAATCGTAGTCCTTGCTTTTTTATTATTGCTTTGATATAATGAAACTACGATAAGCAGTAATTTAGCGGAGTAATACAATTACCGATATGATTGATATAAAAACTTGGATTAAGGATTTTACGGAAAAAGTCGAACAGACATTTGCTAATCGTGTGTGGTTTATAGGCTTGCAAGGCAGTTATGGTAGAGGGGAAGCAACTGAAACAAGTGATATAGATGTGGTTGTTATTCTTGACGAGTTAAAAATAAATGACCTAAAAACTTATAGAGATTTGCTCGACACTTTATCAAACAGAGATTTGATTTGCGGTTTTATATCTGGTAAAGCCGAACTTTTGAATTGTGAAGCAAGCGACTTATTTCAATTCTATTACGATACCACGCCGATAAAAGGAACGCTCGATTTGCTTTTAGAAAAGGTAGATATGCAAAATGTGAAACGCGCTGTACGAATCGGCGCGTGTAACATTTATCACGCTTGCGTTCATAACTTCATTCACGAGAAAAGCGACGATATACTCTGCTCATTGTATAAGTCGGCTGTCTTTGTTATTCAAGCGATATGGTTTTATGAAACGGGCAAATATATCAAATCAAAGGCTGAATTGCAAAAAGCAATCAATCCACCGTCTGCCGTGCTAACAACTGCACAGGCATTGAAAAACGGTGCAAGAGTGAAGTTTGAGGAAATGTCGAAGTTGCTACTGAATTGGGCAAAAACGATTATTGCAGGGTACAAATAAAGATAAATTTCAATTTGAATAAGGAGGCAGTTATGTCATTGACAAGAGCAAAAGAGCATTTGCAGAAATATGGTTTGGATAGTAGAATAACAGAGTTTGAAGTATCGTCGGCGACCGTACGCGAAGCGGCGATGGCAATAGGTTGCAAGGAAGAGGAAATAGCAAAGACGTTGTCTTTCATTGTAGACGATAAGCCCATATTGATTGTTGTAGCCGGCGATTGCAAAATTGACAATTCAAAATACAAAGCTACTTTTTCTACTAAAGCCAAGATGATACCTTTTGAAGATGTAGAAAGGCTTATAGGTCACGGAGTTGGCGGAGTGTGCCCATTTGGAATAAATGAAGGCATAGTTGTCTATTTAGATAAGTCATTGAAAAGATTTGAATATTTGTATCCCGCTTGCGGAAGTTCTAATAGTGCAATAAAGTTGAGTTTAGATGAACTTGAAAAAACGTCGGAGTATTGTAAGTGGATTGACGTCTGCAAATATATAGAAGGGTAAAGTAAACCAATAAATAAAAATATAGCGAATAGAAAGGCTAAGCATAAAATCGTAGTCCTTGCTATTTGATTTTCGTTTTGCTATAATGATTGTACGATAAACATTAATTTAGCGGAGCAAATAGGCTATGAGATTTGAATACACAGATGGCTGTAATAAAGATTTTGTTGAGTTATGTCATGAATTAGATAAGTTTTTAAATGAACTTGTAGGCGGAGAAGAAAATAGAGCCGAATACATTCAGTATAACAAATTGGAAGATATACATGATGTAGTAATTGCCTATGATGGAAATGTGCCCGTAGGTAGTGCAAGTTTTAAGAAATATGATGATGAAAATGCCGAGGTAAAGCGTGTATTTGTAAAAAAAGAATACCGTAGACGTGGAATATCGTATGACCTTATGAAAATGCTTGAAGAACGAGCACGCGAAAAGGGATATAAGTATTTTATATTAGAGTCTGGCGAGCCGCTTGTAGCGGCAATGGCTTTATATAGGAAAATTGGTTATAAAGTTATACCTAATTATGGGCAATACGCTGATATGGCAGATTCAGTCTGTATGAAAAAGAAACTTTAAATTTCAATTTAGCGTTCCAAATAAAAAACTAAATATTGAGAAGAGCAGGGCTACGGCAAAACCGTAGCTCTTTTTTATAGGTTAAAATATTATAATTATTATAATTAAAGGGAAAATCCTTTTCGTACAATGGCAAAGCGAAAATAATCCTTATCGTACAATGAGAACCTAATTTGGGAGCGGAGAGCAGTTGCTCACGGAAGCGGAGACTATAAGGCGAGAAGAGAAAAAGTAGGCGAAAAAGCCTAAAAACAAAGAAAAACACACGCTTTTGGAGTAATTTGTACGCTCCTTTTGCGTGTGCTTGGGTGGTGCCGAAGGCGGGACTTGAACCCGCACGATGTCGCCATCACCGGATTTTGAGTCCGGCGCGTCTGCCAATTCCACCACTTCGGCATTTGATTGGGTGGGCAATTAGCCTATTGCTTTATTATATTAGCATACTATTTGGGCATTTGCAATCAAAAAAATAAAAAAATAATTGGAAATATTTAAAAAATTCTAGATTTATGCCAAAAGATATAGTACAATATAGTAAATTAATGTAAGGAAGGGAAGTATGAATATTTGGCATGATATAAGCAAGGACAGAATTTCAACCGAGGATTTTATTGCTTGCATAGAAATACCCAAGGGTTGCAAGAATAAGTACGAAGTAGACAAGCAGACGGGTATGCTTATTTTGGACAGAATACTTTACACTGCGACGCACTATCCTGCCAACTATGGATTTATTCCTCGCACGTATGCGGATGACGGCGACCCGTTGGACGTACTTGTAATATGCAGCGAAGAGATCGCTCCGCTTGCGCTTGTCAAGTGCTATCCCATCGGTCAGATTTCCATGATTGACGACGGCAAAGAGGATATTAAGATTCTTGCCGTGCCGTTTAAAGATCCCAACTGGAACGGATATAAAGACGTCAGCGAACTTCCGCCGCATATAATTGACGAGATGAAGCATTTCTTTGGAGTATACAAACAACTCGAGGGAAAGAAGATGGAAGTACTCGAATTGACTGGCAGAGACAGCGCGATTGAATCCATACGCAGAGCTATAGACCTGTACAACGAAGTATTTTTGAAAGATTAGAGGCTAATACAAATTTAATTTACTAAAGATAAAATAAATGAAAAGACTTTTTAATTTTAGGATTGCTCCTTTAATTTTGTTGAGCATTGTCTTGGCAATTATGGCAATCACTTTTTGCAAGAACGTTACCGTTGTTGCATTTGTTGTTATTGCGGCAATTGCGCTATTAGCAGTAGTATTTATTAAACAATTTAAAAGTGTAAGACCCAAACTTGTAATTTGTATTTTGGTATTTTTGATTTCTTTGGGATTGACGACTTGGACATACGCCAGAGCAGAAAATAGGCAAATCTATTCGGAAAACTCTATTATCGAAGCAAATATAGATATGCTAACGCCTTGCGACGAAAAGGGAGAAGTGAAATCCGGCGACGGTAAATTTGGAATTGAAGTATGTCTGAACGAAATATTTGTCGACGGCAGAAAGATAGAGGGCAAAGCTGTTGCCGTATTTTCAGACGCAGAAGTTTTCAACGGATTTAAGGTAGGAGACAGGATAAGATTCAAGGGCAGTATTGCTCCGCGTAATCTCGTGGTAACCGATCCATACAGCGCGCTTGATTATCGCGACAAACTTTATCATTATATTTATTGCGACGTGGATTTTGACGACGAGACTTTTTGTTTTTATAAAGTATCTTCTGGAATGAATCTCTTTGACAGAATAAAGATAAAAGTCAAGAGTACGCTTTATTCCAATACAAGGTCGGATACGGCAGGCTTTTTGTACGCAATGACTTTTGGCGACAAAGACGGATTGGACTCGCAAATTAAAAGCAGTTTCAGTTATACGGGCGCTGCGCACGTATTTGCCGTATCGGGATTGCACGTAGGTATACTTGCAGGCGCAATACTTTGGATATTCAAGATAATAAAATTGCACAACCGCATTATCAGGCTTGCAGTCATGAGCGCGATATTGTTGATATTTACAGCGCTGTGCGGATTTTCGCCGTCGACGGTGCGGGCAAGCGTAATGACGGTAATGCTAATGCTCGCAAAGGCGATGGGTATGCGCAACGACGGGATTTCAAGCGCGTCGTTGGTCGCAAGCGGACTTCTTTTGTACAATCAAATATATTTGTTTGATATTGGTTTTTTGATGAGCTTCGTTGCGGTATTCGGCATACTCACGCTTTATAAACCCCTTGCAAAGTTGTCGAATAAATTGCCAACGAAGTTTCTCAAAAAGTTGGGCAGTTTGCTTGCCACGTCAATATCCGTAAACGCCTCGCTGTTGCCGCTGATGATGTATTATTTCAACGGAGAGTCGTTGCTTTTTATTATTGCGAATCTATTGCTTTTGCCCGCGCTTGCGGTCTTTTTCCCGATATATCTATTCGCAGTTGCAGCGGCTTCAATCGCTCCGTTTATGGGCTGGCTCGTTACGGCGGTTGCGTCGCCATTTACGCTTTTGGCAATGCTCATCGAAAGAATAAGCAAATTGCCGTCGCTGCTTATTAATTTCAACGTAAATGCAATTGTCGTAATAATTGGCTTATTGAGCGTCGTGATGCTTTCGGAGTACGTATTTACCAACAAAAATCTCAAGCGAATTGCTTTGGCGGTCTTTGCAATAGTTTTGGTATTTACTACGTCTACGGCAGCAAGGATTTGGGGTTCAAACAATCTTTACGTATACTGTTTTACAGATAAATACGATTGTCAATATATACTAGTAGACAACGCTTTTGGCGGAGAGTATCTGATAATCAACGACAAGACGAGCAGCGATAGCGTCGCCTGCGTCAAAAGGGCGATGAACGAGAATAAATTTGCAAAGGTTGACGGAATAATAGTCGTAGGCGACGTTGACGGATACTACCTGGAAAAATTGCAATTGTCTACCAACTGTCCTTACGTATACAGCGCAAACGAATCGGAGTTTGTCTCCGAAGGTATCTATGCAGGTAAGGCAATTGCCGAAGACGGATTGGCGATAGGCTATCTCAATTACGGAGCGTTGGACGTCGTATCGGGCAAGACTACGCTTCGAGTTGTGGCGGAAGAAAATTATTACGCGAGCGACGGAGACTATCAAATACTCGTCACTTATAACGCGGTCAGCATAGAAACGGACGGAAAATATATCGTGTGCGACGCGGGTTTTGATAATTCTGTCAAAAATTACGTGCCAAGTACGTTTACTTTTGAAATAAATAATGATAGAATAAAAGTCGAAAGCTCTTGGAGGTATTGATGCAGGCTCTTCAACTAAAGCAAACTTTTAAGACCAATATATCCGACGTATACGCGCTCACAGGCGACGATGAGGGTATGATTTTGTTTGCTTTGGAAAAGTTCTACGCGCTGATACCTTACGATATGAGAGAGTATTGCGTGCAGAAATTCGAAGGCAACGAAATCTCTCAAGACGACGTGATAGCCTCGCTGTCGTATCAATCTATGTTTGGAGATAGGAGACTTGTCATAGTCAAGGACTTCAATAAAAAGCTGACTATGGCGGAGACGGAAAAGTGGCTTGATTACGTGGACAATGCCGTCGAGGGCAATATACTTATACTCGTCAACTGTCCTACGATAAAGAGCGCGTTAAATCAATACGTCGTCGACGTGGACTGCAACAAGATGGGACTTATCGACTACGTCAATTATATACAGACGCTGTTCAACTTTTATAAAGTCAAATACGACAAGTCGGCGCTGTCGGAGATTGTCAATCGCTGCAATAAAGATTTCGGCAAGATAAACAACGAAATCAACAAGCTTATGATTTATGCCGGAAGCGATATAGAGATAAACAGACAGGTCATTGATTACGTCGTTGCGACGGACACAGAGACGCAGGTTTTTGAATTTATCTACGCGATACAGGACGGCAACTACGACAAGGCTATGGGAATAATAGACGTGCTTTTGAGCAGAGGCGACAAACCGTCGATGATACTTGCGACGATTACTTTGACCTTTAAGCGTATGTTTGCCATAATGACCAACGACGGAGACGAAGACTTTTTGTGCGAAAGACTGGGAATGAAAAAAGGCGCTCTCTTTATGACGAAAAAGAAGATTGACGAGGCAAAGCGCAGAGTAAGCGGATTTTTGACGAAACTCAAAGACGCGGTGTATTATCTTTATCAGCTTGAATATGATTTCAAGAGCGGAAAAATATCGCAAGAAAACGCTCTTGATTTGGCAATAACACATCTTATGGGAAAGACTTATGCAAAATGAAAGACAGGCGTTTGTCCGCCCAAAAACGCCTAAATTAAAAAACGATTGGGCAACGATACTTTTGAAAGTCTTGCTGTATGCGGGAATGTTTTTCTCGCTCTTTTACTTTGGCAAACTCAATTTCAATTCGCTTTTCGTAGCGGTAATTGACCCGTCGTATACAGATTTGTTCGGCATATATCTAGCCGAGTATATTTCGTCAATGGGCAGTAAAATGTTGCTTGCAATGAAGATATTATTGCCGGCGATATGCGCGTTGTTGTTTTTCTTGTTTTATTTCTTATACGCAAGATTTTTCGCCACGCTGGTATTCAATCAAATGCGAGTATTCGGAGTAGGCTTTGACATACGCAAATTCAGAATATGCCTTGACAGCAGTATGGTAATTTTGAGCGTGCTTTTGGGCATAATTCAAGTGATATTCAATTATTATCCGCTAGCCGACAATTTCGGAAACGTGTTTATTCCGCCGGCTCTTGCGCTAATCTCAATGGCAATCTTTTACTTTACTTATTCGAAGAGTTTTGAAAAGATGTACCGTCCTTTGCTTCTCAACGTTATGGTTTTGCCTACGATAGTGTTGATATTATTTGCGTGAGGTGGGTATGAAGACGAGTATTAAACGTAAGAAAATATATGCGGTTGCAATAGCTTTGCTGGCGATAATAGTCACGGCGGTTTTCGCAGGTTGCACTGCTCCAAAGATAGACGTCAAAGGCGTCGAGGTTGACGTTGACGGTATCAAGGATACGGCGTACGGATATTTGCAAACTCTCTCCGGCGAAGGGCTTAACAACAGAACTTTGGGTACGCAAGGCGCGCTGGATTGCGCAAAGTATATCTCAGATGAGATGATCAAGCTGGGATATGCGGGCGCGTATTCAAGCGAGCAAGGCGAAGGATTGCAGGAATTCAAGACGTCTTTTAAGAGATTTGACGGAGCGGAAATAACCAACACGCAGGCGTACAACGTAATCTTTACCAAGAAGTCTGACAATGAAAAGAGTAAGGGCGAAATAATTCTTGCTTGCAGCTACGACAATTTGTATTCGGAAAAGTCGGATATAAGCGGCTCGTTGTGGAGCGCAGACGGCAGTTACGAGAGCGGCGCTTCGATAGCCGTTGCGCTCACGCTTGCGGGCGCGCTGAAAGATAAGCCTTGCGATTACGATTTGACTTTTGCATTCTTTACCGGCGGTTGTTACGAATGGCGCGGAGCAATGAATTACGTTGACAACCTTGACAGGACGGGTCTTGACAAGATTGCTCTCGTGCTCAACTTTGCTACGTTGGGCGGAGGAGACAATTGGTATATCTATAGCGGCGAAAGCGCTAACGACTACGGAAGATATTTGAATGCGTGCGCTGAAGGTTACGTTACTGCCGTACCAAAGGACAGAAACATAGGTCAGTTTGCGCTTACCGAAAATTCAAAATACAATTACGCAAACATAGGTATGCTGTCCAATCATTACTTCTTTGACCTTAAGAACGTGCCTACGGCAAACGTGCTGTCGCTCAATTGGGGGATAAACGATAATCCGCTTTTCAGCGAAATGAAAGGCAAAGACAATATCTATCACACCAAAAACGATACGTTGCAAAATATGATTGAGCGCAAAGGCGAAGATAAAATCAAAGCGCAACTCTTTGAGATTGTCAGATCTACGCTTACGGCTCTTGACGAGTCAAATCAAGAGACCCTCGTTGCAAGTCTTGACGTGGCGAAAAGTCAATTGACAAAAGCGGGAGCGCAGAACGGAAAGAGCGCAACATTGGCAAATATAATCATCAAAGTCGTGTTGATTGCCATATTGATTGCAATGACTTATATTATCAAAACCAACTTGACCAAAAACTTTGACAAGTACGCAAAGGCGAAAAAAGCCAATGAAGAAGGAGAGCGCGACGACATAGCAGACAAACAGCCGTTTGAGACTGATAATACTCATATTAACGCTCAAGATACGGCGAACTCTCAAAAAGCCGAGGAAAAGAAGGAAAATAATCAAGAAGACGACCCATTTATATAATTTCTTGTGATTTCTTGCAAAAAATTTATTAAAAACACTTTATTTTTGCAAAAAAAAATTATATTATTATATAGAAGGGAAGTGAAGGAGGAAGATATTTTGCTTAACATTTTATTGTCAGCAAACGTGGACGCGTCGAAAGCGTGGGTGGTAGTAGACATATTGGTAACTTTGGCGGTTGCCATAATGATGTTTGTATTCTTTGCAAGACGTAATAGCTACCGTATGGCGGTTATCGTAGCGGCGTACTCAATCATATATCTTGCTCTTTTGATTTTGAATATCTATTACAAGCAAGCCAACATAGCAGTCGACGTGCTTAGATTCTTCAATATATTCTGGATAGTGGCAATCGTAGAAGTCTATAGATCAGATCTCAAGATTCTTATGACCAAATTGGCAAGACGTCAAAAAGTCAAGTTAAACTACAACACCACCGACGAAGAACTCTTGCTTTCCGCAACCGAGATGGTAAAGGCTTGTCAGAATATGGCAAAGAACGACGTTGGCGCATTGATTATTATTGCTCCAACGGAAATTCCTCCGCATATTCTCGATACCGGTACGGGCTTGGACGCAACTATATCTAGCGGACTTTTGGAAAGTATCTTCAGCACTAAAGGACCTTTGCACGACGGAGCGGTTGTCGTACTCGGCAACAGAATTATCTCCGCAGGTTGTTTCTTGCCGTTGTCGCAGGAAGTTACGCTTGCAAAAGAACTCGGCACTCGTCATAGAGCTGCCATCGGTATTACCGAAGAGAGCGACGTATTTGCAATAGTAGTCAGCGAAGAAAGCGGTATTATAAGCGTAGTTCAAGGCGGTACGATAAAGAGATATATGACCCCTGAAAAGTTGCTTGAAGAGATTAAAGTAATCTACAGAATCAGCACCCAATCGGTAGTCAAAAAGCACGACAGAAAGGGACACAAGAAAAGCAACTAAGTTTTGTGTAATCAAAGCAAATTTAAATGCCAAACTAATAAATAATAGTTTGGCATTTTTGTTAAAAGAGTCTCTATTTAAGCTCACACGGCATCTTGCTATAGATTTACGCGCTAAGTTCGTCTACGCATTTTGACGTACATAAAGTACGACTGCAATACGTATTTTTCTTATCGCATAAATCGTCAACGCAATCTTATCCGCGTCGCTTAAATCTCGACTCTTAAGGAAGATTTTGAAAATATAATATAAAGGAAAAGGATATGAAAGACACAGTTAAAATTCCAAAAATACTTTTGCTAAAGGCAGACGTTGACAAGAGCAAATGGAGCGTCATTGCTTGCGACCAGTTTACTTCCCAACCTGATTATTGGGCTAAACTTGACAAGTTCGTTGGCGCCGCGCCGTCGACTTTGCGCATAATATTTCCCGAAGTGTATCTTGAGAGTAAAGACAAGCAAGAAAGAATAAAGGTTATTAACGCAAACATGCGCAAGTATTTGCAAGAGGGATTGTTAGAGGAATTTGAAGGTTTCGTTCTCGTCGAGAGAAATACTTCCGACGGTCAAAAGAGACTTGGACTCGTCATAGCCGTTTACCTTGAAGATTACGAGTATACTCCTCAAAACAACGCGCTTATCAAAGCCACGGAGAAGACTGTCGTAGAGAGATTGCCGGCAAGAATAGAAGTGCGCAAGGGCGCGTGCCTAGAGAGTCCGCACATAATGATGCTTATGGACGACAGAAAGGGAATAATCGAAAATCTGTATGCGACCAAAGAGCAGTTTGAACTTGCTTATGATTTTACGCTCAATATGGGCGGCGGAAGTATCAAGGGATATAAGATAAAAGATTGCAAAGGCATTATCGACGCTTTGAACGGGCTTTTGGATAAAGATACGCTAAAAGAAAAATACGGAAGCGACAAGCCCATATTGTTTGCAGTAGGCGACGGCAACCATTCGCTTGCGACGGCAAAAGAGTGTTGGAACAATATTAAAAAGACTTTGAGTAAGGACGAGCTTGATACGCACCCTGCAAGATATGCGCTTTGCGAACTCGTCAACTTGCACGATAAATCTTTGCAATTTCAACCTATTCACAGAGCGGTTTTCGGAGTAGGCGAAGAGTTTGTAGAGTATATGGCAGGCGAGCTTGCTAAGTTGGGCGGAGAAAGTAAAGTCAAAGTCGTATACGCTGACAAGACGTATTATTGGCAAGTTTCTTCCAATGCAAGCGACGCTATTGCCGACCTGCAGCAACTTATGGACGAATACAACAAATCGCATAAGGATATGATTATAGACTATATCCACGGCGACGAACATTTGCTTAGCGTGGCAAAAGAGAAGAACGCCGTCGCGGTATTTATGCCTTGCCTTGAGAAAGACGGATTATTCGACTACGTAGTAAGGCGCGGAGTATTACCTCGGAAGTCCTTCTCAATGGGACACGCAGAAGACAAGAGATATTATCTCGAGTGTAGAGTGATTATGTAAATAATAGGCGAGTACGATTTGTACCCGCCTTTGAATTTTTTAGGCTGTCATTACTACTGTAGCAATCATTGCAATCATATAGATTACGTAAGCTACCATAGCTACAATGCTAATAATAATTCCTGCCAACGCTAAACCCTTTCCTTTGCCATTTAGTTCAGTAGATCTATTTATGCCTATAATAGAGCATATTAATCCTACCAATGGCATTAAGAATGCGAAGATAAATCCTACTATAGCAATCGTGTTGTTTTCAGTTGTTTTGTTGTTGGTATATGTTTTGCCTGTCGCAACGCCACAGTATGGGCAAACAACCGCCTTATCATCAATTTCTTTTCCGCAATTCGCGCAGTACATATTAATTTCCTCCTGTTTTTTCTATTATTTTACTAGACATTTTATCTAGTGTCAAGACATTTTGTCTAGTTTTGGCAAATAATATTTTTGTATGGATAAAAAATTTTGCGAAAATCTTAAAAGCGTACGCAAAGAAAGTTGTTTGACGCAAAGACAGATAGCCGCCGCGCTTGGGGTGGTAGAAAGTTGTTATGCAAATTGGGAACAGGGACGTACTGAACCCAATATAGATATGTTGAGAAAACTTTGCAATATTTTTCAAATTAGTATTGATGAACTGATAAATGGAAATCTTTAAAACAATGTATTTTTTTGCTTGCCAAAAACCTTACGGCAATGTAAAATATGTTATATAAAATATAAATACAACAATAATTATAAAAGGTTTAGAGGTACAAAATACTATGTCAATCACAGTGGCAAAATTCGGCGGAACGTCAATGGCTGACGCAAAGGCAATAACAAAGGTGGCCGAAATAATCAAGCAGGACGCAAAGCGCAGATACGTCGTAGTATCGGCTCCGGGTAAGAGATTTTCTCAAGACCACAAGGTCACGGATATGCTTTACGCTTGCTATCATGACTTGCAAATCAACGGCGAGTGCAAAGACACTTTTGATAAGATCAGAGAGAGATTTAAGGGTATCGTAGACGATCTTGCGATAGACCTCGATATAGACAGTTATCTCGACAAAGTCGAGGAAGAAATGTATAAGTATGCTTCCGCAGAGTTTTGCGCGTCTAGGGGCGAGTATCTTTCGGCAGTCATCATGGCAAAAGTATTGGGATATACTTTTATCGACGCTAAGGATATAATGGTATTTAACGAAAGCGGAGATTTTGAAGCAGAACTTACCAACGAAAAGGTCAAGAGCGCGCTCCAAAAAATAGAGAGAGCAGTTGTCCCTGGATTTTACGGCGGAGACGAGGCGGGTATCGTGCATACCTTTAGCAGAGGCGGTTCGGACGTTTCGGGCGCGGTAATTGCAAGAGCGGTAGGCGCAAGCCTATACGAGAATTGGACGGACGTCAACGGCTTTATGTCGGCTGATCCGCGTATCGTATCCAATCCAAAGCCGATATCCACGCTTTCGTATAGAGAACTCCGCGAACTTGCCTATATGGGCGCCAACGTGCTTCACCCCGAGTCTATTTTCCCTGTCAGAATCAGCAAGATACCAATCAATATCCGCAATACTTTCTGCCCATCGGCAGACGGTACGATGATAGTTGCTGAGCTTGACGAAAAAGAACTTGGCAAGAGAGTTATTACCGGTATTGCAGGCAAGAAAGGTTACAGCATCGTATATATCGAAAAGTCTATGATGAACAGCGAACTCGGCTTTGTTCGCAAAGTGCTTGCCGTACTTGAGTATTATAATATTTCTTTTGAGCACATGCCTTCCGGTATCGACACGATGAGTATAGTAATTGCCGATAGCGAACTTGCAGGCAAAGAAGACGTCGTAGTGGAGAGAATAAAGAAGGTTGTCAATCCCGACCATATCGAAATCAAGAGCGGTATATCTTTGATTGCTACCGTTGGTCACGGTATGTCGTTCAAGCCGGGTAGCGCGGCTACGCTTGTCGGCGCGCTTGCAAAAGAAAAAATCAATATCCGCATGATTGACCAAGGTTCAAGCGAAATGAACATCATCGTGGGTATCGCTACAAGCGACTACGAGAGAGCAATCAACGCAATATACCAAGCGTTCCAAAATTAACTTTGAAAATCTTACGTCACTCCCTTCTCGGTAAACGGAAGGGAGTGTTTTTTTGTTATTAATTATTAGCCATAAGATTCTTATTGACAAAAGTCTTCTAAGTGTGATATTTTATAGTCGTACAATTTACTTTTTATTATCAATTTAATATGTTAAGATTGTACGAAGGTGTACATATGAAAGCTCAATTAGGGAGACTTAAAACTTTTCAATGGCGATTATTCGCATCGTTATGCGCGTTGGCGCTAATTCCTGCAATTTATCAAACGGTAAAGACATTTATTATTTCGTCAAATAATCAAAGCGGTGTGTTTGATATTGTAGGACAAATGGAGTGGTTTGATTTAATCAACGAAACGCTTCAAGCATTTTTGATAGTTCCGCTTTATTCAATTCTAAACAAAATATTCAAAAATAATAATGAAGATTTTGCAAAGCATACTTTTAAAACCGGACTTATTGCATTCGTTATATATACTTTGTTTTCTATAGGCGTACTCATTTATGGCGTAGTTCTTATAAAGGCAATGAATCCCAATGAGATAGATGTGTCAACGGCAAATCATTATCTACAACTCGAAACCGTTGCCTTTATGATTGGCATTATATCAAGCTTTGTAAACGTGGTTTTTGTTGTCATAGGCAAAGATAAAAATGTGTACATAATTCTAGCAGTACGTACAGTGCTTTCAGTAATCGTAGATTTTGCATTGATACCAAATATAGGAATTTACGGTATAGCGATATCCAATATAATTGTCAACGCTGTTTTGGCAATAGCGGGTTATATAATTCTTTATATACCAAAATATATCAAGCCATGTTGGTTTAGTAAGGCAGATTTTCCTGTTTTGAAGGAGTGGGTAAAAGTAGGAGTTTTCTCAGGAGTACAACAGTTTATTGACAATTTTATATACGCTATAATGATTTGCAAAATGGTAAATATGGTCGCAGAACAAGGCAATTATTGGATAGCAAACAATTTTATATGGGGTTGGTTACTTATTCCAATTACGGCATTGGCAGAAGTAATTAAGAATGATTGCAAAGATGGTTACTTAAAACTAAATCAGTTCAACTATTATTTCATTACCGCTGTTGTAGTATTAATCTGGGCATTAACCATTCCGCTTTGGACGCCATTTTACAAGCATGTGGAAAACCTATCCAACGCGCATGAGATATTTATGATTACCATCAAGCTTGCGCCATTTTATATTGCATATGCAGGTTGCGTAATAATTGATAATATCTTTGTTGGTTTGGGCAAGACTATCTATAGCGCAATAAATTCGTTGATAATCAACTTAGTATACTATGGAATATTCTTCATTCTGTATCTTTCACACGCCGTCACATTTACTATGGATATCATAATATTAATGTTTGGTTTGGGTATGGTAGTACATTTGGCGATCTCATTGATAGAAGAGAAGTTGTTCTTGCGTCGGTTTGAGCTTAAAAAACTTTCGCGAGAAATAACTGCATCTAATGACAATAACGAAACGCAAAATAACTAAATTATTGTTATAAAATTAATATTACTACATAATTGAAAAGGGCTGTCAGTAATGACAGCCCTGATATTTTATACTATATACACTTTGACTTCGTAGCTGTTTAGCTTTGCGGTAAACTTTCTGTCAGTCTTGATTTCTTCGCCAGTCCATTGTTCTACAAGAGTATACTCGTTTTTGTGGTTCATCTTGACGTATTCGTCGTCGACGATTTTTTGCAGATCGACGGAGACTTTTTTGTTGCCTTTGCGCTTGTTGAAGAGACATATTGCCGTCTTGTCGTTTGCAAGAGGTTTTGCAAGAATATCCACGCCGTTGATTCTTTTGATTACCTTAGCTTGCTTGCCGAGCGGGTCTTGATTTATGGCAATCAAATTTTTGTTGGTAACTATATCGAGCACGTCTTGCTTGACGGAGCGCAAGTCGTTGCCGAGTATCAAAGGCGCGTTGAGCATACACCACGCGCTGAAGTGAGATTTATTTTGGTCGTAGGTAAGTTTGCCGTTGCCTACTTCCAACATATCGGGATCGTTCCAACCGCCCACGCCCGAGTATTTGTACAATTTAGCGGTATGTTTATACAGCATTACTATCCAATGCCAATTGGGATTGATATCGGGAGTCGTTCTCCAAAGATTGCCGGCTTTTGCGCCCCATTTATAAGGTTTGTTAAGACCCCATTCGCAAATAGAGAAGGTTATTGGTTTTTCCTCTTCGCCATTCTCGAGAGCAACGCGTTGGGTTGCCTTTTTGAGAGCTTGACCCATTTTGTAATACTGCAAAGCGGCAGAGTCCGCACGGCACGTCACGGGATTGGAAAGTTGGATTACGTTGGCGCCTTTGTTGAGGCGTACTATCTGCTGGAATCTCGCAGTAACGTTGAAGAATTTTTGATGGGGAAATTCATATATATGGTTTACGCCGTTGACCTTTGCTACCAAAGTTTTGTTGTACCAGCCTTTCTTTTTGATACAAATCGTCAAGACGTATTCGCCGTCTTCGTCTACAATTACGTTGTCAAAAGTCGCAGTGCCTCTTGCCTTGTCAAGTCCCGAGATATAATATCCGCCGTCGAGTTTATCGTGGGGCATAAACTTGGCGAGTCCGTCTAACTTTGCTTGTTTGCAACCTACGACGATACCTTGCTTTTCTCCTACTTTGACTATCTCCAAAGCGTATACGAGGGGAGCGTACTTGCTGTATTGCTCGTTGTGGCAAAAGTCGTATTTAAAGTATTCGATGCCCCATCTAGCAAAATTAAGCGCGTCTTTTTCTTCGTTGTGGAGAGATGCAGGCAAATTTTCGCAAGTGAGAGTGCCGTTGGAGGAGTATATGCCTACTTTGAGTCCCAAGTCGTTGAGCTTTGCTACGAGAGATGGGATACCGTTCTTAAAGCGCACTAAGTCTCCTTGTAAGTTACCGTTTTCGTCGCGCATATTGGAATGCCAATTGTCGTCGAGATTGATGAACTTATATCCTGCGTCAAGCAAGCCCTTTTCCACCATGGCTTTGCCTGTGTCGTATATCAAGTCTTCGTCGATATTATTTTTGAAGGTGTTCCAACTTGCCCAACCCATTGGCGGGGTAAGCGCGACGCCATTGTCGTACTTTTCTCCAATATCCAATTTTGCCTGTCTTTTGCCCGGCGTTAACAGCATTTTGAGATAACACGACGGGCACATACCATTACGTTTCATTTATTCTCCTTTTTTCCATTTGATGATGATAAACGATTCGCAAATCTAAAATGCGTCTTTTCCGCCAATATAGCCTTTGACTCGCACCGACGTACATCAAGTACGACGCCGCTCGTCAAAAACTATCTTGGCAAAAATTCGCTATTTTATTAATTGCGTATGTTTGTCATAATCAAATAATTATATATTTTTACTATTTCTATGTCATTTATATTTCAAAACGTAGAGATTTCGAAATTGCGGTCGAAATTACCTCGAAACTATGCAAACTGAAAAATTCTTATATCTTTTTCATAACCTATCGCGACTGCATTGCCTCGCTTTATTGCGAATTTTTCTCCCTTGACTTGATTGGCGGTATAGATACTCTTGTTCGCCAGTTTTTTGCTGCCGTACCAAACTATAAGCACTTGTTTACCGTCTTTGGTATAGGTGCGTATAGAATAATCGCCGAAATCCCATTTTGCGCATTTATATCCTGCTTTTGCATATCTGTCGGTAACTGTGTTTTTGTTGGGAGTTATTTGCGTAAAGGCAAGACCGCAAGTCAGCGCAACCAAAAACAATATCAACAGGGAAGACAGTATTATCACGCTCGTCTTGTTCATTTTTACCTCCGCGAAATTCATTATAAATATTATACAGCGGTTTTTATAAAAAGTAAAGGGCAAAAAGCAAAGGCGCAACTTTCGTTACGCCTTACTTCTTTTAACTAATCAATTCGTCGCAAATGCGACTTGCGGGGTAGTTCGTCAAGAATTAGAAAATCTTGATTGCGTCTTCATTACCGCTTGCAACGGCATTTCCCTTTCTCTTAACTGTTTTTTCACTTGCGCCCGGAGCTTTAACAGCCTTATCGTAAGCATCTTTTGCCTTATCTTCATTCTCATACCAAGTAATGGTTATATCCGGAATGATAGTAGCTAAGCCTTTGCCCTTTTTAACCATAGTAAGCGTGTTATCCGTCTTTGCATAAGTTTCGTAGTCCTTTTTTTGGAACTTCTTTTCTACGCTGTCCATGCTAGGCGTACAAGCTACGCACGCAATTGCAACCATTACTACTAAAAGTACAACGGCTACGGAAAGAACGACTTTCTTTTTCATAGTTTTGCCTCCTTTAAATTTTTTGATAGTTTTATTGTAACATTGATAAACTCAATTGTAAATATATAATTAAAAAATTTACTCCAACAATTTTTGAGACGGCTGTATTTTATTCAACAGAATTGAAAAAAGTATATATTAAAAATCAACGCAGTATTGTTTTTATGCAATTTATATGATATAATTTGTTTATTAAGACAGTGGAGTGAAATTTGCAAAAGGTTATACAGTTTATCAACGACAACATACTTTGGGGCGTGCCTATGATAATACTCATTTTGGGTGTGGGGATTTATCTTACCGTGCGCAACAAGTTTACGCAAGTGACCAAGTTCCCGTACGCCGTCAAGAATACCATTGGCAAGACGCTTGCCGGCATGGGCAAAAAGAATAAGAAAAAGGGCGCGGGTATCTCGCAATTCGAGGCGTTTTCTACTGCCATAGCGGGTACTGTAGGCACTGGCAATATAGTGGGAGTTGCGACGGCTATACTGTCCGGCGGTCCCGGCGCGGTCTTTTGGATGTGGCTTTCTGCATTCGTGGGTATGTTTACCAACTTTGCGGAAAACGTGCTGGGTTTGTATTATCGCAAAAAGGGCAAGGACGGAGAGTACAGAGGCGGACCAATGTATTACATATCCGAGGGCTTGGGCTGGAAGTGGCTGGCGATATTATTTTCGATTTTCTGTATGCTTGCCGCGTTCGGTATGAATATGGTGCAAATCAATACCATTGCCGATACTTTAAACGGCGGTTTCAGCATACCCAAATGGGTAAGCGGCGTTGTAGTGGCAATAGTAATCGCTTTGATAATAATCGGCGGTATCAAGCGCATAGGCAAGATTACTTCGTACATAATTCCATTTATGTGTCTGGGATTTATATTGTTGGCTTTGATAATTATATTTATGAACGTCAAAGCCGTGCCGTCGGCGTTCGCGCAGATTTTTAAAAATGCCTTTAGTTTCCAAGCCGTCGGCGGAGGAGTGCTCGGCTATGCGATAATGCGGTCTATGCGCTACGGATTGGCGAGGGGTATTTTCTCCAACGAAGCAGGTCTTGGCAGTTCCGTCATAGCGCACAGCGCGTCTTCGGTAAAAGAGCCCGTACAGCAAGGCTTGTGGGGTATCTTCGGAGTCTTCCTCGATACGATAATAATATGCACGTTGACGGCCCTCGTCGTCTTGACGAGCGGAGTATATAAGCAGGGCGCGGACGTAAGCGGAGCAATGCTGTCGCAGACGGCGTTTACGCAATCATTCGGGCAGTTCGGCACAGTGATATTCAGCATTATGCTGCCGCTATTTGCCTTTACTACGATACTTTCGTGGGCTTATTACGGGGAGAAATCCTTTGAATTTATATTCGGCAAAAAGTATTCGATAATCTTTAAGATTGTTTACGTTGCCTTAGTTATTGTCGGCGCGTTGACGAGCGTATCTCTCGTGTGGGATATGGCGGATTTGTTCAACGGACTTATGGCGATCCCCAATCTAATTGCGTTGCTTTTCTTGGGTAGCACTATTACGAGAATTACGCGCAACTACTTTGCAAGGCAAAAAGACAAGAGCATTATGCCTATGCTGTCGGCATATCCGGAGGAGAATTTGTCGCTTACTCTAAGTGAACAGACAGAGGAGAATGAAGCAACGGAAGAAGTTAATAAAGAGAATACAGGCGAAGAATCGGATTGAGATTTCTCGACTACGCTCGAAATGACATAATTATTATTGATATTAGTTACAGAAAAAGGAAGAGTAACGTATTTGCGTTACTTTTCTTTATAATTACATATTATACTGTGTAGTTTTTGCAGATATTGCGCCTTGACATCGCGAGGAGATATAATCTCAATCTTTGTGCCAAGTCCCATACACCAACCGTAAAAAGAATCGCTTATTTGTATTTCCGTCGTAAAGCGGTATTTATCTCCGTAAGGGGAAAGTTTGGTATTTTTGCCAAACTTGTCGAATATCACTTCGACAATTTCGGGGTCAATTTCAAAGGTAACGTTTTGCATTTGACCGAGATACATTGAGAAGAGCTGTTTTTTCTTGCGCTTTGGGTCAAAGTCTTTGAGCTCAATGGGCAAAACAAAGTCTTCTCGAGAGATTTTGACGTTTTCCATTCTGTCTATGCGGTAATGCGCCACGTCTTTGTATTTGTCGCTTGTGGCGATGAGATAATAATTGTCGTTGCTTACCATAGTGGCGATTGGATTGACGGTATACGGCTTGTCGGAGTGCATTGCGATCTTTTCGCCCTTTGCGTTGAACTTGTAGTATTTAAAGCTGATTTTTTTCTTAGCCACGATAGCTTCGTTAATATTGAATACGTTGTAATAGATTTGCTCGTTATCGCGCTTGGTCGTGTCAAATACTACGATATTATTTTTGATGACCTCGCCCTTATGAGAGCCCGCAAGAGAGGCGATTTTGTCGACGAGTCTGTCAGTCTTTTCGGGCGTGATAAAGCTTGACGCTTCCACTGCGTCAATGAGGATACGCACTTCCGCCGTATCAAAACTTCTGTCGCTGACGTAATACATATTGCGTTTTTTGCGCGTCTGCATTATCTCATATCCGCAATTATTCAGTAATGCTATGTCGTCGTACAGCGTCTTACGCTCTACGTTTATTCCGTCGGCTTTGAGCCTGTCTATCAGTTCTTGCGTGGATAGGGGATGGGCTTCGTCGCTTTCGCTGGAAAGTATTTCGTAAAGTTTGAGTATTTTAATCTTTTGTTTTGGAGTAGCCATATCGTCCTCGCAAAGTTTTTCTATATTATAACAGTTTTTGTACGTCTGCGCAATAATTAAATGTACAAGATTTAGGACATTTGGATTCTTCGACTACGCTCAGAATGACAAGAACACCCCTTCCGCCCCTATAGGGCACCTTCCCCTCAAAGGGGACGGCGAGAATTAGGTAAGAAGTATATTAAGCGGATAGAGATTTCTCCACGTCGCTTCGCTTTGGTCGAAATGACATTATATTATTAATCGGGGGGATTCTTCGACTACGCTCAGAATGACAATATTAAGGGCGTAGCCCCGTCGCCCTGAGCGAAACGCAGTGAAGTCGAACGGGTCTTATCAGATTATAATGATAATTTGATTTTTTATTCAGAGATTCTTCGACTCCACGAAAACTTCGCTTTGCTGCATTTTCGCTCCGCTCAGAATGACGGAAAACACCCCTCTCGTTTGGAGAGAAGGGAGTGGCGCAAAAATTTTACGAGTAAAATGGGGTATCCAACGATGAAAACGAACGCAGTCGTACTTGCTGTACGACAAGGGAGTTTGAAGAAGTAGGAGGCGTCATTTTGCCGTACAATATTGCGTCGCCTACCTTTGAGCCAAACAAAAAAAATTTATAAAAAATCAAAGTAAAAATATAAAAATTCGTTTTGCTTTTTCCATATTGTTTTAGCCGCAATACGACTGATTTCCGCAAAAATCCATATTAAGATTTTTTACGCTATTTTTGAGTAAACGACGAGACAAAACTTGACGAAAATCTACAAATTTCGACACATATACATAATAATGGCATAAGTTGGGAAAGTGGGCGAGTTATCCACACGAACACTTGTTTTTGTGGATAAGTATGTGGATAAGTAGGGGTTTGAGCCAAAAATTTTTGAAAATTGCCCATTTTAAGCGCAAAAACGCCGTTTTTGAAAAATTCCATATTCTTTCCCAAATCGTGCAAAATTGACAGGGCATTTTCCGCAAAAATACATATAAAAAATTTGCTGTTTTTATTTAAAAATTTTGATATTTTAGGCATAGAAATTTTGTTGATTAATAAACTGAATATTAGGTAGGTGAACTATGGTTTTTATAACTAAAAAAAGTTACGTCATAGCCATTGCGATAATTATCGTCATTGTCGCCGCGTCTATCGCCGTCGGCGGAGGGTATATTTACACTCATAGAGCGCAGGCTACGGCTAAAATAAGCGAGTATACCGTCGTCATAGACGCAGGTCACGGCGGGATAGACGGCGGCGTCGTGGGAAGTCAAGGAGTAAAAGAGAGCGATATCAATCTCAAGATGGCGGGGGTATTGCAAAAACAACTTGAAAGCATGGGCTACGGAGTCGTCATGACGAGGACGAGTAAAGACGCGCTCAACAATATCAAGCGATTGGATATGCAGGCGCGCAAAGATATTATCGTCAAGGCTTCGCCGGTTGCCGTCATCAGTCTGCACGTCAATAAGTTTTCCAATTCGTCGCGCAGAGGAGCGCAAGTCTTTTACGACGATACGGGCATAGGCAAGGACTTCGCCGAGAATATGCAAAAGAGCATAAATCAAAATATCAACGCCAAATACAGCGGCAGAGACGATTACGAAGCTATTGGGGGCGACCTCTTTATTACCAAGTGCGTCAAAGTTCCGTCGATAATAATAGAGTGCGGATTTATTTCCAATCCGCAAGATGAAAAACTTTTGCTGTCGCAAAGCTACTGTCAAGATCTTTGCAGAGTCATTGCCGACGTCCTGACCGAGAGTTTGACCGTATAAAACTTATTAAGTTTCACAATATATGAATATGCGTATGAAGAAATTTGCTTTGAGTATTATTTGTTTGGTATTGGCAGTTGCGGCGTTGAGCGTAGGTATTTGCCGCGAGAAGTCTATGGATACGACGGTCACGCAGACGAGCGGAGAGGGATATTCGCAGACTTGCCTTGGCGACTTGACAATACTTATGTATCACAATACTTTAGCGAAAGGCAAGAAGCAAAGCGTATACTGCATTAATCAAGACAGTTTAAGAAAAGATTTTGAATATCTCAAGACCAATGGATACAACGTGATAAGTTGCAAAAGTCTAATAGAATGCGTCGACAACGGAGCGCCTCTTCCAGACAAAGCCGTGATATTGACGTTTGACGACGGCTATCTCAACAATATGACATACGCGCTGCCGCTGCTGGAAGAGTACGGATACAGCGGAGTATTTTCCGTCGTGGGCGACTATACCGCTTACGACAAGAATGGAAAGGGCGGCGGAGACTTTATATACTTTGGTTGGGACGATATTGCAGAGGTGTCTAAAAATTCCAACGTTGAGATAGGTCTGCATTCCTATTCTATGCACAACACCCGCCCAAGATTGGGAGTATCGCAACTCAAGAGCGAAAGCGACGAGATATATAAACAAGTCTTTGCAGACGATACGCAAAAACTCGTCGAGAAACTTGACGAGTTGGGAGTATCTTCAAATATTTACGCTTACCCTTACGGCAAGTACACCAAGATAAGCGAGAGCGTGCTAAAAGACAAGGGAGTAGTCATGACCTTGACTTGCAACGAGGGTATCAATCACATTTACGGCAGACGCAGTCTTTATCTTCTCAAGAGAATCAACAGAGACGCGACAAAAGGCGGATTGGCAAGTATATTGAAAAGATATGAGTAAAACGCTCATATCTTTTTAGTTATGGATAAGATGTATTTTGATTTTATTTGGGGGAGTATGGGGGTGGAGTATAGGCTTGCTCGGTGTAATTTGCACAATAAGCAGATTTTTTATGTAGTGATACCTAACTAAAATACAAAGTAATAAAAACCCATAAAAAATACGTTATTTAAGCAAATAACACCTTCGCTCGCTTAGACGTAACTTCCGTTTTAAACGACATAAAAATTCTTCGACTCTGCTAACGCTACGCTCAGAATGACGTCAATCGGATTGAGATTTCTCCACTGCGGTCGAAATGACATTGAACTAGTCGCTTTCGCCGAGTAAATAATCCGTTGTAACTCCAAAATAGTTGGCAAGGGTAATGATTGCATTTGCGTTGGGAGTATATTTTCCTTGTTCCCAATGGTTTATAGCAGGTTGAGTTAAGCCTGCGTTTTTTGCAAGTTTGCCTTGAGACAAATTTTCCTTTATTCTCAATTCTTTTAATCGCTTATAAAATACAGACATGTCTATATTATAATCGTCTACTCGATATATAGGAGTGCTATCATCGTTTACTTTCAACAAATAGTCTGTAGTGACTTGAAAGTATCTTGATAATATTATTACAACTTTAGCGTTAGGAGTTCGTTCTCCAGTTTCCCAATAACTAATTTCGCTATTTGCCAAACCTGTTTCTTTGGCAAGTTGCGGTTGAGATAAGTTAAATTCTTTTCTTAACAATTTAATATTTGATATAAATTTCTCTTTCATAATTAAATTTTTTCACAATTCTTATTAAAAATCTATTGACCTCTCCGTTTTCTTATTATATAATGATAAAAAAACGGAGAAAATCATTATGACGCAATCAAATATTATACAAATTTTATGTGATACGGTAGACTGTAAAAGAATAGCAAATAATGAAGATTACCAGAAGAATTTAGATGAAGCAGTAAAATGCAATGAAATTTTAGTCAATTTTGCTGGAGATAATAAAGAAATTCAAGAAACGATATATCAATACAGCGTAGCGCAAGGACAACTTGAAGGTATAGCAAGCGATATGTACTTTAGGGAAGGCTTTTTGTGCGGAGCGAGATTGGCGCTTGAAATATGCGGTTTTGATATTATGTTCGACTCAAAGAGAGTCTAGGCAAATCTAAAATGCGCCTTTTCTGCCAATTTAGCCCCGAATACATAGAGTACGACGTCGCTCGTCAAAAACTATCTTGAAAAAAATGCACTATTTTATTTTTTGTCAAGCTCTCTACTCATCGAACGGGCAGAGAAGAGAAACGGAAGTTACGAAAGGCGCAAAGTGGTATATGCATTAAGTACATTGCTAGTTTTTGGTTTTGTTATTTTCAAGTTTTGGAATAGTGTCACTAAAAAATAGCTTAGTTACTAATGCAAATACCACTTGAAAGCCTTTACTCCTGCCAAAAAATATTAATCGGTATAGATTTCTCCGCTATAATCGAAATGACATAATAATTTTTTAATCGGGGAGATTCTTCGACTACGCTCAGAATGACAAGTCCTCTGCGCGGACAGTTATATTTTTGCCTATGGCAAAAGTTATATTGCCACTGCGTGGCAGTTATATACGCCTTCGGCGAGTTATATCGTCGCTATGCGACGGTTAAGGATACTTTATTAAGATTAGATTCTTCGACTGCGCTCAAACTCCGCTATGCTGCGTTTTCGTTCCGCTCAGAATGACATTAGGAGATGGGGGATTCTTCGACTGCGCTCAGAATGACAGAAAACCCCTCTCGTTTGGCATAAAAGATGCTAGACTTGACTAGCCTACCTTAGAGCCAAACTATAAAATCTTCGCCTTGACATTTTCTATCTTTTCTATATCTTCAAGCAAAATCTTTTTCAGTTCTTTCTTAATCTCTTTGTAGGCTTTGTTTCTCACAAGATTGGTATGTTGGGCAGGGTCTTTGATATTGTCGTAGAGCAGGTCTTCTTTATATAACTTGCTCGTAGCTTTTTCCAATCCTAAAGACAACGGTTTTTTGACGCTGTAGGTATACTTATCAGTGATTATTGCGCGCCCCAGTTGCGACTCGCTTATCTGCAAGAAGATATGGTCGCGGCCTTTGCCTTCTACAAGCATAGGCAATATACTTTGGCTTTGATATTCTTCGGGGATTTGCGCGCCTGCAATATCGACTATGGTTGCGGTAAGGTCGAGAAGAGAGACGAAACCGCCAAAACGCTTGCCGACATATTTTTGCGTGGATTGCAATTTGGCAAGTCCGCCGCCTGTCATTACGAATGGCAAATGCGCGCTTGCGTCGTGCGCGCTACGCTTATATTCAAAGTTGCGCGTCTTGAAGTGACAGCCGTGGTCGGAAGTGTATATTATTACCGTATCGTCCCAAATGCCTTTATCTTTTACCTTTTGAATAAGATCGGCAAAGTTTTTGTCAAGTCGCTTGCAACAAGCGAGATAGTGCGCGTACTCCGTCTTATAGTTGCCCTTTAGTCCAACTAGGTCGTCGGGATAGGGAGTATTCTCAAACTGTTTGTCTTCGCCCTCTACGCATTGGAAGGTGTTGGCGGTATTTTGGTGGTGCGGCTCAAGTTGAGAAACCATAAGGAAGAACGGTTTGTCGCTGTCGTATTTGTCGATATAGTCGAGCGCAAAGTCGTTGATACAATCGCTGCGTACTCCTTCAAAAGTGACTTTGTTATTATCTTTATCAAACATATATCCGCCGTGTATGTCTGAAGTAAACTCAAGACAGTCCGCAGACAGCCAATAGTCGTTGTAGCCGCCGCGAAGTTCCTCGGGAATTGCCGTCTTCTGCACGTTGAATTTAGGCTTAAATCCGTTAGTGTCAGACGCAAGATGCCATTTGCCGATATACGACGTGTTGTACCCTTGACGGTTGAGCGTCTTGGCAAGGGTATTTTCGTCGTCTTTATCCATAGAAATTCCGTTGATATAGCATTGGTTTTGCGTAGCGTATACGCCCGTCTGTATGCAAGCTCTTGCAGGTCCGCACACAGGTTGGCAGGTAAAAGCATTGTCAAAGAATATGCTGTCGTCCGTCATTGCCGAAATGTTGGGAGTGACGGTCTCGTTGATAGTGTCGTATCGCTGTTGGTCGCTGAAATAAAGTATAATATTCATAATCTTCCTTTAGATGTATTCCATTGGAATTGTCATTGGGTATAAATTTTTAACTATATCTATAGTATCATATTTTTGTTTTTAAATCAAGACCTAATTGCCAATCGCAACGGAATTGGTCACTATGTTGACGATACATATTATCATTACGGCAATTTGCATTATATTGAAAGCCACTACGGTAATCTTGCCGGAAATCTTTTTGCCGACAAAACTGCCGATAAGTCCGCCGAGTACGCCTGCGACGCACATATAGGGGAGCATTGACAAGTCGTATCCGCCAAAGCCTCCGCTTAGGAGTATCGTCACGACTTTTGCAATCTGCGCGAACATTATCGTCACTATCGACGCAAACGTAGCTTCCTTTATCTCCATGGCAAAGAGTAGCATAAGTATCGCTACGTTGAGCGGACCGCCGCCTATACCCAAGAAAGACGAGATTATGCCTAGGATTAAACCTACCAAAATATAAAATATCAGATTTTGCAAATGCAACGGTTTGATTTTTTCTCTGAAGAGCATATAGAAGAATATGCCAACTATCAAAAAGAGTAGTATGGAATTTTGAATTATCTTTATGATTTGCGGACTGGTTGCGCCTTTGGTCATAATCTCGAATAGATACTGTCCCAACACTCCGCCGCCGGCAGAAGATACGCCTAGAGCGATAAGTTTGACTATTGAAGTGCTGCGTTTTTTGCCCACCTGTCTTGCAAAAGTCGTCAGTGACATTGCAAGCACTGTGATAGACGACAATGCGCCAATAGACGCGCTGTCAAAGTGACCCAGTAAGTCGAGCACCGGTTTGATTACCACGCCGCCGCCCATACCGGTAATTGCGCCTGCAAAAGTGCATATCAAAGCTATGAAAAAATATAATAACGCTATCACTTTATCTCTCCAAAGAGGCTCTGAATAAGTGACGCGAGCAAAATTGCGTAAATGATTTTTGCGATAAGAAGGATACGCGTTGCGTTCGTAGCAGAGCTACGTACGTGTTGCGTAGACGAACTTAACGTATAAATCAGTAGCAAGATTGCCGTGAGAACTTAAGAAGAGACTCTTAATATCATTATATCAACGTAAAAGGGTGGTTGTCAATTTATATACGCTTTACTTGCAGGGCAGTTTGTTGTATAATATGCGAAGAGGTAAGTATGAATTTTTTTGAAGAAGTATACGAAGCAGTCAAGGCAATCCCCGAGGGCAAAGTCGCAACTTACGGACAGATTGCGCGTTTGCTGGGTTCGCCTCGTTCGTCGAGAGCGGTGGGGTACGCTTTGCACGTAAATCCTCAGCCGGTTGTAATCCCCTGCCACAGAGTAGTCAATAGATTTGGAGAACTTGCTCCTGCGTTTGCCTTTGGGGGAAGAGAAGTACAGGCTGAATTGCTTGCAAAAGAGGGCGTGGAGTGCGACGAGAATTTTACCGTCGACCTTGCCAAATATCAGTGGGATGAGAAGTAATGACAAGGCGGTTGGAGTATAACGCAACTTTTGACGGCAGCGCGGAAGATATATTGAAATTTTATGGGGTATCGTCGTCGGTGCGCACGTCGTTGAGAAAACGGTTGGGTCTCGTTTGCAAGATTACAGGCGAACTGGAGATACCAATCAGATTGATAGATACGCTGTCGCAAGGCGAGCGTATTTGCATATATCTCGTAGACGAATTCGTCAAACAAATCCCCAAGGCCGATATACCCGTCAATATCGCGTATGAGGACGAAGATATTGCCGTGATTGACAAACAGGCGGGATTGGCGGTAATCCCAGTCAAAGCGCATTACGGCAAGAGCCTACCCAACGCTTTGGCAAATATATGGGGAGATTTCGTTTACCGTCCTGTCAACAGACTCGACAGAGATACGTCGGGACTTATGATAGTGGCGAAGAACCAACTTGCGCACAGCGTACTGTCGGCAGAACATATTTATAGGGAGTACGTCGCGCTTTGCAGCGGAGTTTTTGCGGGAGAGAAGCGCGGAGTGATTGTCTTGCCGATAATTCGACGCGGAGAGAGTATGCGCCGCGAGGTCAATACGGACGGAGAGAGATCAATCACGCATTACGAGATACTCAATCAATACCAAGATTATTTTTCCGCAAGGTTCGCGCTTGAGACAGGCAGAACGCATCAGATAAGAGTGCATATTGCGCACTTGGGATATCCGCTTTGCTGCGATAAACTTTATAATGAAAATCCGCAAGATATTATCTGTCCCAACGGCAAGACCTTGGACAGACAGGCATTGCATTCTTGCAAATTGCAATTCCTTCATCCCATAAGCAAAAAGCCAATGGCATTTGAGTCGCCGGCAGAATTTTTGTAATATACTTTATCGTTTGACATTTAATAATACGTAATATATAATTAAACCATAGATTTATTGCGCGAGTAAATTGGCGCAATTTAAGGAGTAGTATATGAATATTTTCCAAAAGTGTTGGTACAGAACTTATCAAAAGACGATATATATCGTTTCGCCTTTCTTGAAATGGCGTCAGCCTCAAATTCTCAATTTGGAGAACGGCATTGCCGATTTGCCTAAGTTCTTTAAAGACAAGGGCTTTGAAAGCGTATTGCTCGTCACAGACCCAATGCTTATGAAGTTGGGTATGCCGCAACCTATTATCGATAAGAGCGCAGAAGTAGGCTTGCGCTGCGCGGTATTCAGCGAAGTTTGTCCCAATCCTACGATAGACGTCGTAGAGCAGGCTTTGCAAATGTATAAGGATGAGAAGTGCCAGGGTATTATAGCTCTCGGCGGAGGCTCGTCAATGGACTGCGCTAAAGCAGTAGGCGCAAGAGTTGCTAGACCCAATAAGCAAATCCCGCAAATGAAGGGCATACTCAAAGTTGGCAAAAAGCTTCCAACTCTCGTTGCTATACCTACGACGGCAGGTACGGGAAGCGAGACTACTTTGGCGGCGGTAATTACCAACTCCCAAACGCACGAGAAATACGCAATCAACGATCACGCGCTCATCCCCGAGTACGCATTGCTTGACGCAACTTTGACTACGGGACTTCCTCAACATATCACGTCTACGACGGGTATGGACGCATTGACGCACGCAGTCGAAGCGTATATCGGCAAGGGCAATACCAAGCAGACCAAAGCCGACGCAGAGAAGGCTGTCAAACTTATTTTCGACAATCTCGTTACTGCGTATAACGACGGCAAAAATCTCGAAGCAAGAGAGAATATGCTCAAAGGCGCGTTCTACGGCGGCGCAGCGTTTACGAGAGCGTACGTAGGCTACGTTCACGCAATGGCGCATACGATGGGCGGTTTTTATCATACTCCGCACGGCTTAGCAAATTCCGTAATTTTGCCGCATATACTCGAATGGTTTGGAAGCAGTATCTATAAGAAACTTGCCAAACTTGCAAATATCGTCGGTATCGAGGGCGAAAGCGACGAGGTCAAGGCAAAGAAGTTTATTCAGGCTATCAAAGATATGAACAAGGCAATGAATATTCCCGAGAAGATTGAGGGAGTGGTTGAAGAAAAAGACTTGCCGACGATGGTCGACAGAGCGTACGCAGAAGCGCATCCGCTTTATCCTGTGCCAAAGTTTATGAGCAAAAAAGACCTCGAAGCTATGTTCCGCAAGGTTTGTCCGCCCAAGAGCGAGCAAGCGTAAACTATGAAATGTATTTTGGTGGCTAGCGGAGAATTTTGCAAAGAGCAGTTTTCCGTAAGTGAGCAAGATTTCGTAATCGCCGTAGACGGCGGATACGACTATATCAAAGATTTATGCCGAGTCGACTTGGCAGTTGGAGATTTCGATTCCCTTGGGTATGTACCCGAGGGAATTGCTACGCTCAAGCACAATCCAATCAAGGACTATACCGATACTTATCTCGCCTTTGAAGAAGCGTATAAAAGGGGATATGACGAGTTTGTAGTATACGGAGCTTTGGGCGGTAGGCTCGACCACACTGTTGCCAATTTGCAATGCGCGTACGACTTTGCAAAGAAAGGCGTAAAAGTGGAGCTTATCGGCAAGGACTGTACGGCGGAAGTTGTGACGGGCAAAAAGACGTTGCGCGGTCCAAAGGGACAGACCTTCTCGCTATTTGCTTTTGACGAGGCGAGGGGAGTGTATATAAGGAACGGCAAATACCCTTTGACAGACGCGACGTTGAAAAATACTTTCCCTCTTGGAGTGAGCAACGAATTGTTGGACGGCGACTGCGAAATAGAGATTAAAGACGGTCACGTATTGTTGATTGTAAATTAGTAGAAACAATAGATAGAATGATGTCAAAAGGATTAGAGATTTCTCCACTGCGGTCGAAGTGACATTTTATATATAGGTAATTATATGCAAAAGACAGTATTTTTTGATTTAGACGGAACAGTGCTCGACACTCTTCCCGACCTTGCTAAGTCGGCGAATTACGCTTTGAAAGAGTTGGGCTATCCCACTCAAAGCTTGGAGAGCGTGCGCATGGCAATAGGTCACGGCATACGCAATTTGCTCCGCGAGCTTATGCATTGCACTGACGAGCAAGAATTGGAAAAGTGCAGAGAGATATTCAAAGATTATTACGACGCGCATAAGGCGGATACGACAAAGCCCTTCGACGGAATTTTGAATATGTTGCAAGACCTAAAAAATCGCGGATATAAACTCGTGCTCATTTCCAACAAGTACGACGGCGCGACAAAGGATTTGGCAATGCGCTTTTTTGGAGATTTATTCGACGGAGTATACGGTTCTCGCGACGATATACCTGCAAAACCCGACAGAGATTTATTTCAAATTGCGTGTAAGGAACACGGCGTTTCGCAAGACGGCATAATATACGTTGGCGACAGCGAAGTGGACTGTGAATTTGCAAGGAATTGCGGTATGACTTTGATTGCAGTAAATTGGGGGTTTAGAACTCAAGATCAGCTTATTCAAGCGGGCGCGGATATTATAGTAAGTTCGCCCATTGAATTGTATAACACCGTAATAAGAATCGCAGAAGAATTCATATAAAATTTTTTATTTGCTTTAAGTATTGGCAGTTTTTTGGCGCGGCTATTGGTAAAATTTTCTCGATAAACCGAATTTCGGTTTAATAACTATTATCAGGAGAATGAATTACTATGGCAGCACAGAAAAAAACTATCAACGTCAATGAGTTTTACTCGAAAGATTTGCAAGAGTATACCGCTAATTTACAAAGAGTCAAACCGGAAGCGGGGAAACCTTTAATCTTAAAGGCGAACGTGAATTCGCAAAGCGCTTTGAGCGCAGTAGAAAAAATTATCAACGATAGCGATAAAGAGTACAATAGAAAATTATTGAAAATGGCAGCCAAAAAGGGTATTACGCCTACTGTAAAGAAAGTCTATCAAAACGTGCTCATGACATTTTTTAAAACCAATACGGTGGAGTACGATTACCGTTACACTTACAATGGCAACATAGTCAATATAAGCCCAAAGAAAATAGCTATAAACGAAGGATATGCTGAGTTTTCTTCAGCCACTCAATGCTACGTGGGAAAAGTAAGAGAAGGTTATTCGTATTCATATCCGTGGGAAAAAGTCACGGACGATATGCTTGCGGATGAAATCGAGTCCGATTACGTAATTGCCAACGTCAACGAAAAGGATTACGAAAAAGATTCCAAAGAAAGCATGAAGCAATACAACGAAAAACTTAAAGATTGGGTTAAAGATTTTGAGCAAGAAAGGCTTGGCGCAGGACGCTCAATGTACGGCGTAACCGTCTACGACAAAGATTACGACTACAACGAAACGGTTTTGCTCGTTCCCTTTATATTGGTGTCCTACGATTTGGGAAATGCTATAGTTACTTTTCCGGTATGCGCAATTACGGGCAGTGTCGAGACGCCGTTGCTCAACAATCCCGCGGCGAGATTTGCTTACGACGCAAGCGCGCTTCCGCCTTCGTTCAGCATAGTATTGTGTCTCATCGCTTCCGTATGTATGGTTGTAATTGGCGGAGTGTTGTACACGTTATACTTTATATACAGAAAGATTTCAGCAAATGCAAGGAGTCTTAACGGATATACCATTGACGAATTGAAAAAGTTGCTTTGATTCAATGCAAATAAATATCCGCCGACGGGGCAAAAGCCTTTTGAAATCGGCGGATATTTTTATATACTTTTTTTCAAGGCGTTTAAAAATATTTCTGAGCATTTGGGAAATACTTGATATTTTTTCCACGCGATATCGAGATGTGATTGCAACTGCGGATAGAGCGGTCTGAAACACAAGTTGCTGTTGCCGTCTGTCTTTATTATTTTGTCAAGGCATACCGCATAGCCCAATCCTTCTTCGACAAGCAGCGACATGTTGAAGAGCAAATTGCCCGTTGCGACGACGTTGAGTTCTTCGTCGCTTTTTCTAAACCACTCGCTTATTATGTTTTTGCCGAGCGACTGTCTCGAGCGTATAAGAGGCTTATCCCACAAATCTTCGGGTGTGATAAACTCTTTTTCCGCAAGGGGAGAATCCTTGCGCATAAGTACGCCCCAAGTGTCTGTAAGGGGCAGTCTAAGATAGTCATATTTGGAAAGGTCAAACGGCTCTATGAAAATGCCGAAATCTATAAGCCCTTTGTCGAGTCTTTCGGAAATCGTTGCGCTGTCTCCGCTGAATAAGTGATACTTCACGTTGGGGTATTGCGCTTGCAGTCTGTGAGCTACTTTTGCAATAATGCTCATTGCGTGACTTTCTCCGCCGCCGATATAGATATCTCCGCTTATATCGGTAATAGGCGAATTGAGTTCCTTTTCGGTCTTATCGTATAGTTGTATTATCTCTTCCGCGCGCTTATAGAGTAATTTGCCGGCTTCCGTCATCGTAATTTTTCTGCTGCCTCGAATAAAGAGCTGTTGACCTATCTCTGCTTCAAGATTTTGCATTTGGCGCGACAAATTGGGTTGGGTTACAAACAAAGCTTCCGCCGCTTTTGATATGCTTTCTTCTCTTGCTACTGCCAAAAAGTATTTTAACTCTCTCAGTTCCATATTTTCTACAGTTCCTTTAATTAAATTCGAATTAAGTATATCACGACAAAGTATGCGCGTCAATTATGGGTAAGGATAAAACATAAGCATTTTACATATTGATAAAAATGGGATATAATTTTAATGTAGGTAAACGGAGGGTATATGAATACGGAGCAGTTCAAAGAAGAAATGATAAAACGTACGCATATCGATGCAAATTCCCCTATGCATTTGCACATGCACGAAATGGCGCAAAGAGCAAGGAAAATTACGTGCGAAATAAACAATACCTATCGCGCGCCAGAAGAATTGCGGGAATTGTTTTCTAAACTTATCGGGGAGAAAGTCGACGAAAGTTTTGGATTGTTTCCGCCATTTTATGCCGATTACGGACAAAATATCACGATTGGTAAAAGGGTGTTTATCAATTCGGGGTGTTGTTTTCAAGACCAAGGGGGAATTGAGATAGGCGACGACGTGCTCATTGGTCAACAGGTGGTCCTGGCTACTCTCAATCACGATTTGTTGCCCAATGACAGAGCCAATATGACGCCGGGACCTATAAAGATATGCGATAAGGTATGGATTGGCGCGCATGCGACTATACTTGCCGGAGTGACTGTCGGTAAGGGAGCGGTCGTTGCGGCGGGAGCAGTAGTAACCAAGGACGTACCAGAAAATACCGTCGTCGGCGGAGTACCGGCGAAAATAATAAAGACCATAAAGGAGACCGACTAATATGAACGAGAAACTTAATTTGACAAAAGAATGGGACAAAGTATTTCCCAAAAGCCCAAATGTAGACCACGAAAAGGTTACGTTCCACAACCGCTACGGCATTACGCTTGCGGCTGACTTGTATATTCCAAAGAATGCAAAAGGACAACTTCCCGCCATTGCGGTATGCGGTCCTTTTGGCGCAGTAAAAGAGCAGTCGTCGGGACTTTACGCGCAAGTTATGGCAGAGCGCGGTTTTATTACGATTGCTTTCGACCCGTCGTTTACAGGCGAGAGCGGAGGGCAACCGAGATACGTTGCTTCGCCGGATATCAATACCGAAGATTTTTGCGCAGCGGTAGATTATTTGTCTTGCCGCGACGACGTAGACCCCGAGAAGATAGGTATCATAGGTATTTGCGGTTGGGGCGGTATGGCAATCAACGCTGCGGCTATTGATACCAGAATAAAGGCGACGGTTGCGTCGACTATGTACGATATGACGAGAGTAAACGCAAAAGGTTACTTTGATTCGGCTGACAGCGAACAGGCGCGTTACGAAACCAAGAAAGCTCTCAACGCGCAAAGAATTGTAGATTACAAAGCAGGCAGCTACGAATTAGGCGGAGGCGTGGTAGACCCGCTTCCCAAAGACGCTCCTTTCTTTGTCAAAGACTATTACGACTATTACAAAACTGCGCGCGGTTATCACAAGCGTTCGCTCAATTCTAACGGCGGTTGGAATAAGACTTCTGCGTTGTCGTTTATCAATATGCCTATACTTGCTTACAGCAATGAAATACGCGGCGCAGTGCTCGTAATGCACGGCGAAAAGGCGCATTCGTGTTATTTCAGCAAGGACGCTTTCAAGAATTTGAAAGGCGACAACAAAGAGTTGCTCATTATTCCCAATGCAGTTCATACCGATTTATATGACAATATTGACGTTATTCCTTTTGATAAGCTCGTAGAGTTTTTCAATAAGAATATGAGCGCAAAATAATCTATGAAAAAATTATTTGCAACGTTAATTATCGCAATAATAACTTGCTTTGCCATAGTCGGTTGTACAAATTCTCCCGACGTACCTCCGTCGGGAGAGAGCGGCAACGAAACGTCAGGAGCTACTTCGGGAGATACTACAGAGAGCGGAGAGTGCCAACAACCTCTTGAACAGGAGATTACAAAAGTGTATTTGACAATCAACTCAAATAAATTGGAAGTTGTCCTCGAAAAAAATTCCTCGGTTAACGCTCTTGTGGATAAATTGAAAAAAGGCGATATTAGTTATACCGCAAACGACTATGGCGGATTTGAAAAAGTCGGTGGATTGGGATTTAGTCTGCCTACGAATGATACGAGAATCACTACGCAGGCGGGCGACGTAATTTTATATTCGGGAAATCAAATAGTTTTGTTTTACGGCAGTAATACTTGGTCGTATACGCGAATTGGCAGAATAGAAGGGTATTCTTCTTCGCAGTTGCGCTCGTTGTTGGGCGCTGAAAACGGTAACGTCAAAGTAACGTTAAATTTAAACAAGTGATCTTGCAGTAATTGATTAATTTTTATTTTTCAAGTTTTCAAGCAATGCCTCAGTCACGATTGACCAATCGTACTGGGGCATATATCTTCCCGAGAAGACTCCGCCGTTTTTTACAAAGTCCCACATATCGCATGTCGCAAGTCTCGTGTTGATTACGGCGCGTCCGCGGCCGAATTCAACGAGAGCTTCCGCGCCGATTGACTTGAGAGTCAGTCTCAATCTGCATACCGCGTCGCGATAGAGCCTTTTGCCAAGTTCGACGTTTTTGTCCGCCCACAGATTGCCTATCGCCGTATCCATCGTCACGTAAGAGCCTTGAGCGTCCGTCAATAGCGCAAGTAATTCTTTTGATTTTCGGGAAGAGAAGTTGACGGCTACTCCGTTTACAAACAAGTCAAATGCGTCAAAGGTACGCAAAAAGAATTTGGGTTCAGCCGTTTGAGCGTTGAGAGAAGCAAGCAAAGTTTTTAAGCTCTCCGCGCTGAAAGGCTTGTGAAAGAATGCCGCGACTTTGCCATCTAACCTTTTCGATATTGCATCTTCGTCTTTTGCGTACGCGCTGATAAATACTATCTTGATATTGGGATTCAAATCCAGCATACGTCTTGCAAGCTCCACGCCGTCAATCTCCGGCATTTTGATATCCAAGAATGCGACGTCAACGCTGTTGATTCTCACGTACTCAAGCGCGGCGCGCGGAGAATTCATAAACATCTTGCAATCTATATTCATATCGTCCACCACGTTGGGCAGGAAGGCGTATAATGCCGAAAGTTCGTCGTCTACTACAATTATTTACATTTTCTACTCCAAAGGTATTTTTATAGTTACTTGCGTTCCGCAGTTTGGCTGACTTGCGATTTGCATTTGCGCGCCCAATAGCTCAAATCTTTTTTGCGTATTTTCCAATCCTACTCCCGAGCGAGTAGCGTTCACGTCAAAGCCGTCGCCGTTGTCGCATACCGTTATGATTACAAAGTTGTCGCGCTTTTCTGAAGAGAGCTGTATATATCCGTCTTGCTTTTGTCTTATACCGCTATGCCGTATTGCGTTTTCTACGAGAGGTTGAAGAGAGAGTACCGGTACGGAAAAGTCGGTGTAATTTAAGTCAAGTAACAAGTTGAGTTTTCCGCTGGCGCGCAGATTTTCAAGCTCGAAATAATTGAGCACGTTGCGCACTTCGTCGTCGAATGGAATAACGTCTTTGCTATTGCTGTCTGTGATTAAACGCAAATGCTTTGCAAATTGTTCAATTGCCTTGTCGCCCTCGTCAAGTCCGTTGCGGTATTGCGCCTGAATTGCAGTGAGAGAATTGTATACGAAATGGGGTTTGATTTGCGCTTTCAAGGCTTGATTTTTTACTGCTGACAGTTCGCATTCCAATTCGCTTGCGCGAATGGCGGTGCGAGCCGTCTTTGCCAACTTCCAAATCCACAGTACGGCAAAGCACGCCAGAATTATCATTAATTCAAATGTAAATATAAACTCCGTGCCGAAGACGAGCAAGCCAAGTCCGTCGCACAGTTCGAAGCAAAATACCGACATCAAGAATGCAAAGAGAGTGCCGTAGACGCACCATTGAATGGTCTCGGTCTTGTTGCCCAGCACTATCGGGACGAGATAAGAGCAACCCGCTGCAAAGAGCACAAAGGTAAATATCGGCGCAAGCGGAGTACCGTAAAAGCCAATCGCAAGCGCAGTAAACAGAGCAGCAATTGCCGAAGTAGTTATTACGAATATTTTATTGAGTTTTGAGCCGTTTTTCCAAAAGTGCGCTATAAGTATTGCAAAGGTAGCAATTGCCGACAATAATTGCAATATCATTGCGGCGGGTATAGACAGGTGGATTACGTACAGCATATCCTTGCTGAATAAAAAGTGGCAGTACAGCGCAAGCATAAAGGCAGGCGCGGTAATATCGCGTTTGTATTTAAAGAATGCAAAAGTGAGTATGCTGATAGCCACTGCCGAAGTCGTTATGCCAAGCGCGATATAGTTGAAACTGCGCAAATTCGCGCCGTAAGAAGTTCCGGTCTTTGATGCGGCTAGCCACGGCGCGGTATTGAATCCGCCGGTATTCGTCGCAGATATTTCTATGACTATTTCGAGAGTATTGCCGTCGGTACGGAAAGGGTGGATTTCGTCGGATACGCCCGTGACTTTGGTTTCGCTGACGTTCTTTGACAGCTCTCCGCTGCGATAGTTGAGCTGACCGTTGATAAATACTCTGTATGCAAAATTGCAATATAGGCGGTATACCTTTATATCTATATTTGGTTGCACGTTTTCCAAAGTCAGTCGATATGACGCGTAACCTGTCTTGGGGAGACTGCCTTTGCCAAAATTTTTGTACGTCCAAAGATTTGGAATTTTTATCAATCCGTCGCTTTGCCCGTCGTAACCGTCGGTAACAATCCATTTGTTGTAAAAGAATTCCCACTTGCCGGCAAGATTGCACGCAACGTCTCTGGGAGGAATATCTACGCCCGAAAAATCCGCTTTGCCGTCTATGATTTGCGGGCTTTTGTATATCTTGGAATAGTTGCCGTTGAATACGAAGAGTATGACGATAAATAATGCAAGCAGAGTATACATTACAGCGCAAAAAATTATTTGGGCGGTCTTTGCCGTTATTTTTTTCTTTTTATTCAATACTGCCATATAGTAATACTCCCTAATTATACCAATATTATGCCAAAAAAGCGCCAAAAAAGCAACGTTGAAAAATTATTTGACGGAGTACAATTAGGATTTTCCAAAAATATGCAAGTATATTAATATTCTGCCCACGCAAAATAGTAGTGTGAAAAGCCGTAGGAAATTTTATATCAGCATTTTTATATTTTTATTTTTTACCGCCGTGGCAATGATCACAGTAGGCGGAGTATTATTATACGCAGGACAAAAAATGCAGACGGCGGCTGCTATGAGCAGCCCCAATACCTACGGCTTTTCGCCTAAAATGCAACTAATCAGTTCTTTCAGCACAGACTATTCCACTTCCAAAGAAGAGCGAGCTCACAACGTAGCCTTAGCGTGCAGTAACTTCTGCTGGCTCGTAGTTAAAAAGGGCGAAACGCTGTCGTTTAATACCGTCGTGGGTTTGCGAAGCGAAGAGAGGGGATATAAGAACGCAAAGGTAATTGTCAGCGGCGAGTATACCGAAGGAGTTGGAGGCGGAGTATGTCAGGTGTCAACTACGCTCTACAACGCTTGGATTAGAGCGGGTATGTCGGCAAAATCCGCGCAGTCGCACTCCTTGCCGTCGTCTTATTGCGGACTGTCGCAAGACGCTACCGTCAGCGAATTTATCGACATGGTACTCGTCAACGACAGCGACTACGACGTAATCGTCAACGGATATACCAAAAATAAGAAGATATATTTTGACGTATACGGACATCCGTTGCAGTATAAGATAAATTTGCGCAGTGAAATTACCGAAGTTTTGCAACCTCCCGAACCTATCGTCGAGTGGAGCGACGAATTGACGGGCGAAATCCAACAAGACGAAGAGGGAGAATATACTGTCGTCAAAAAGAGCAGCGTGGGATATAAGTCAAGAGCTATAATAGAATACGTCAAAGACGGCAAAGTGATATTCCAAAAGCAACTCAGAAAAGATAACTATTTGCCTGTGCAAGGTAAAATAATGCGTAAGAAACCGCCGCAAGACGATAAAGAAAACGAGTCCGATAAAAATGATTTTCCGTTTTATGACTTCATATATCAGCCGTCAGTAAAGCCCATATAATAATATAAAGTCATTAGACTGTCGCAAAATTGCGGCGGTCTTTGTCAAATAATTGTCATTTCGAGCGAAGTCGAGAAATCTTAATCTTATTAAAATACTTGAATATTTGCTTTTTCTATGCTACACTAAACTTGCGCTACAACTTAATATTTGTGTAATAGAAAATACATTGGCATAGGTGTATTCTTTTCTTCTCTATTACACGGAGAGTTGTAGCGCAAAACAATCGAAAGGGATACCTTGTGTGGGCATCTCTTTTGGGGTGCCTATTTTTATTTATCAAAGGAGAGAAAAGAGTATGGAAAATGAATTAAGTAAAAAAGAGTTTTTAAGCAATTTGTACGCTTTGCGCGCAGGTCTGTCGGTAATTTCGCAGATTAATGATGAAATCGAGAATAGAGCAAATGTTGTCGAAAGTAAAGATTGGTATATTGAAGAATCAACAGGTATTTGGGGATTCTTCTTTCCAACGAATATTGACAAGAGTAAAAAATTAAAAGAGTTTGAAACAATTACAAAATTATACAATTACAATTATAATTATTATAATGATATATCAGGAGAGGCTGATCAAGAAAAGCGTAACGAATATTTCTCAAAAATAAATATGATTCAGAGAATGATATTTTGTGATTGGTTAAATACTAATGAGGCGGAAGAATATTTTATTTCTAAAAAAGATGGAGCTATAAATAAATGCAATCAGTGCCAGAAGAAATTGGAACAAATGAAGAATGATGCAGAAGATTATGAAAATAAAATACAATTTAGTTTAGAGCAAAAGAAAAAATATAATATGTTGGCAGTATTGACTATTCCTACAATAATAGG
>CAMWQA010000007.1 GCA_947176265.1 uncultured Clostridia bacterium
GTATATTATGTGTGTAAATAAGATTTACACAATTAATTAGCTCATAATTTTCCCCCTTATCATATAAAGGAAGGGCGGTGGTCGAAAGATTACCGTCCTTTCTTTTTTTATGTTTGGCTCAAAGGTAGGCTAGGCAAATCTAAAATGCATCTTTTCCGCCAAATCAATATAGTACTCACTTTGACGTACAGCAAGTACGACAAAGATCAATCAATATCGCCTTGACGCAAAATCTACTATTTTATTCTTTGCCTATCTCCCTTCTCGCCAAACGAGGGTGGTCACAAATTCTATCGATAGCACCAACTAAGCCTATAAAATTTTAAATGTCATTCTGAGCGTAGTCGAAGAATCTCCCCGATTTAAAAAGTTATTTCATTTCGACCGTAGTGGAGAAATCTCTATCAGTATTAAGAGTTTAATGCCCATTAGCGATAATTTAAGACTTAACAAACTTATTTTTGTATGAAGTTTATGAACATTCTCATATTTGTATGAGAATACTCATATTGCAACATTTTTCAAAAAATATGTTGTATAATGTAAAAAATAAATTAAGGAGAAAAGACAATATGCAAAACGACATTAATAATTACAATGTAGAAACCATAAAAGTAAAACAAGAAATGGATTGGTACATAGTACTGGAATATTTAGAGAGTATAAGGACTTTTTGTCCGTTATTTAAGGATAAAAAATTTAGCAAAATGTTTGAGGAAATGAGGCAATATGTGGAAGAGCAGATCGACGTGCCCAATGAAATTGTGGATAAGTACGTAGTAGTGGAGTGCAAAAAGATCTAAATTAATTTTATCCTATACTAAAAACAGCTATTAACAATAGTCGTTTTTAATATCACTTTGCCGTAGGCAAAATATAACTGCCACATAGTGGCAATATAACTCGCCGTAGGCGAATATCACTTATCTGCAAAGCAATCTTTGCAGATAACATTCATTCTCTTCCTAAAAGATAGTCGCTAGATACTTCAAAAAAATCGGCAAGGCGAACGATATAACTTGCTTTTGGCTCGTTTATTCCACGCTCCCAATAGTCGATGGCTTTTTGGCTCACACCGATTTCGCTTGCAAGTTTTTGTTGAGAAATATTCCTTTCCAGTCTTAAATTCTTTATAATTTCGCCGATATTCATACTTTAATTATAAAATAAAAGTGTTGCAAATGCTTGACAAAGAAGATTTCTTCTTGTACAATAGAATTATCAAGAAGAAAACTACTTGATTCATTTCCCTTGTTAACTCCTCCTTATGGGGTTAGTGCATATTTGTGACAAATTTACGTGCAAATTATTTGTTACACAGAAAGGCCGTGGATAACTCCACGACCTTTTTGCAACTTTTGGCAGTCAAAGGGAATTAATATATTGAAGTAATAATATCCTTTGTCTGCCTTAGCGAGGCAATGATAATTGTATAAGCGTCGCAATACTTTGTTGCGCTTACGTTTTGCCTCAGTCACGTACGCACAGTACGCTCCCATCGGCAAATCCGTGCGCGCCTCGTCTTGCTCGCTTCTCCAATCATCATTATTTCCTACGCCAACGCTCTAATACAGTCGTTACTGTTGTTTAGAAGAACAACCGCAATTAGAGCAACTCTTTGTTTGAGACTTTGTGGCGCTGGTAGACTTGCTCGTCTTAGAGCTTGCGCTACTGCTTTGTTTAGAATTTCTTGCCATAATATCTCCTCCTTTTTCTTGCAACCATTTATTGATTGCAATAGTATTGTGCACACTATAGGGGAGAAGTATACGCAAAATCATTTTACATTTTATGGTATGGAGTTTACACGTTTGCCACCCAAGTTTTCATAAGTCCGCTTGCGTTTGATTGAGCGTTATCGAGACAAGCGTAGAGATTATCGGGCGAGGCAATCTTGAACTTATACGTCGCATAGTATTCTTTCAACGCTTTGAGCAACGTATCTTTACCAAGAGTATCTTGCAAATACTTCCACATTATCAAAGACTTGTTGTAAGTGATGTTAGTGTAATAGTAGTTGCTAGGGAAGTCGTTGAGCCTTCCGCCAAGAACTCCTTTTGCCGATTCGCCTACGGAATTTTGAATATCAATAAATCTATGAAATTGCGAGTATGCGTCGGAGAGCATAAGCGAGGAGTAGTCCACGTTGCCGACATTTACGAAATAAAGGTAGGTCGCGTAGCTCGTCAGTCCTTCGTCTTGCCAAGCGTTGATGAGATTATTGCTACCCACTGCGCCGTACCACCATTGATGAGCGATTTCGTGCGCGACAACTTCTTCGTAAGTCGCTCCGCCCAAAGTTTCGTTTATTACGCACAGCGTGCCGTATTCCATGCCGCCCGCAACGAATGGCATATCGGCGACAGCCAAAGTGTCGTACGCGTATTTGCCAAAAAGTTTTCCGTATACTGCTAAGGATTTTTGCATATATGTCAGAGTGTCGGTTTTTTCGCCGAGATAGCTTAACTCAACGCCGTCGTATTTACTGACGCTCTTTTTAAGTGTGGGAGAGAGTATCAATGCAAAATCGCGGATATTCTTTGCCTTTGCGGTAATTATAGTTTCGCCGTTTTCCTCGCCTTGTTTACTCTTTCCGCTTGATACGTAATCCCAACCGTTTGGAAGATTGAAAGTCACTTGATAATTTGCCGCGTCGGAGAAGTAGGGATCGCCGATAGGAGAGTATTCGTCGTAATACCACTTGCCGTCGACGAATGCGCAAAGCATTGGATAAAAGCCTGTCAACGATATGCCTTTTTCGTTGAAACCGTACCGTCCGTTGGTATGCGGAAGCGTGATAGTATATTGCATATCCACGCTTATTTTTTCGCCTGCTTGGAGCGGAGAATGTAGAGATACCGTAAGGATATTGCTTTCAAAATCAAAGTCGTAGTGCGCAATATCGCCATACACTTCTTTGAGTTCAAAAGCGCCGTAACTTATTCCGTCGGGATAGAAATCTCCCTGTTCTTCCTGCGCGCACGGCAGAGGCTTTCGTTTGTCAAAAGCGTTGGCGTACACGTTGAATTTCAGCTCTTCAAGCGGCGCGCCGTAGTCGTTTACGATATCGACTTTTTGACTGCACTCTACGGTGTTATCTTCTTGAATATCAAGCCAAATTTTGTAGGTCGTAATGGGCTCGTCTTGCGTTTTGCAAGATACTGCAAAGACGAGAAGTGAACATACGATAATTGCAACGCATATAATGGATATAATCTTCTTTTTCATACAAGATTTTATGCGGTAATAAATATAATTATGTAAAATCTACAATAATTGGCTCTTGACATATATTATAAATAGATAGTAGAATATAAATGTAAAAATAAATATAAAATTATCCGAGGATAGACCTATGCGAATACGTCCAAACAGCGGAATTTGAGTTGGATTACGATTGGCGACGAGGTCAAGGCGTACTATATGTACGTCGACCGAGCGGCGGGCGTAAGCCGACCGAAGGACGCGTTTAGATGTATTTGAATAGGCATATCGTCGGATGGAGGTACAAATGGGATTTTTAAAAAATCAATTTAGAAAGGTAATCCAATGGGAGAGCGATAACGTCAACGACATTATCTACAAATACCCACTTGAGAGAAAAGAAGAGATAATGCGCAAGTCCACGCTTGTAGTCAGAGAGGGACAAAAGGCGCTCTTTATTCAAGAGGGCAAACTTGCCGACGTATTCGGACCGGGTACGTATCAGCTTAACGATATACGCAACTTCCCATTGTTGACTCAGCTTTATCATTGGAAGACTCTTTGGGAAAGCCCTTACACAGGCGACGTATACTTCATATCTACCAAGCAATTCTTGAATATGAAGTGGGGTACGTCCAATCCCATTATGATGAGAGACCAAGACTACGGCGTAGTGAGAGTAAGGGGCTTTGGCGTATACTCGTTTGCAGTAGGCACGCCTACCAACGCTTTGAGAGAACTCATAGGTTCTATGAGCAGTTTTACGGTACGCAACGTCGACGATTACTTTAAGAAAATTATCACGTCCACACTTTCCAACGTAATCGCAGAATCCAAGATACCTGCGCTTGATCTTGCCATGCACTACGACGATTTGGCAGAAATGGCAAAGGCAAAACTGGCAGACGAGTTTGAAAAGATTGGTATTGAGATTAAGGCTCTCGTAATAGAGAATTTGTCCTTGCCGGAAGAAGTGGAAAGAATGCTAGACAAGCGCACCAACGTGGGCGTAATGAAGGGCGCAATGAAAGAATACACCCAAATGGAAAGCATAGAAGCTATGAAGAGCGCGGCCAAAAATCCTGGCGGTATGAGCGGACTCGGCGTTGGTATGGGCGCAGGCGTAAGCATGGGCAAAATGTTTGTCGACGCAATGTCTTCAGTATCCAATTCTCAAGAAGAGAGAGTAGTGGAAGAAAAGATTGCCGAAGAAAAGATTCAACGCGACGATACCGTTGAGTGTCCCAACTGTCACAGCAGCGTACCAAAGAACAGCAAGTTCTGTCCCGAGTGCGGCAACAATATGACGCCGCCCAAAAAGCTTTGTCCTGCGTGCGGCGCAGAAGTAGGCAAAGCTAAGTTTTGTCCCGAATGCGGAGCAAGAGTAGACGAAATAAGATGCAAAGAGTGCGGAAAGGTACTCAAGCCAAATCAGAAATTCTGTCCCGATTGCGGCACTAAACAAGACTAATAGATAACCTATGCAAGCAAACACGACCCAACAGCAATCACTTCATTCTCAGGTATACAAATGCAAAAGTTGCGGCAACTTTTTGCACTACGATCCCGAGAGCAAAAAGATGAAATGCGATTATTGCAATACCACCGTGCCTACGCAAGAAGTAGGCATGGCGCATGAATTGCCCTATCACGACGGAGTTGAGCAAGGCTTCGTCAAGTGGGGCGGTATAAAGAGCGTCAAGTGCAAGTCTTGCGGAGCGGTAACAGTATTGCCCGACTATGAGGTCGTGTCCAACTGTCCATTCTGCAATGCGCACAATATCGTTGATACTGAAGAAATCGACGGACTTCAACCCAACGGTATCTTGCCTTTTAAGATAACCAAAGAGCACGTTCCTACAGTCTATGAAAATTGGCTTAAGAGCAAGAAGTTAGCGCCGGGCAGACTCAAAAAGGATGCAAAGCGTCAACCTGCAAGGGGCGTATACGTTCCGCTGTTTACTTTTGATACGGCGGCGGATTGCGACTATACCATAAGATACGGTCAGCATTACACCGTCACTGTGGGGAGCGGTAAAAACAGACATACGGAGACGAGGACGAGGTGGTACACAGCAAGCGGTCACGTCTACGACTTTTTCAACGACGTGCAGATAGAGGCAAGCAAGTCTATCACTCAAAAAAATCTCAGGAAGTTAGGCGGTTTTGACACCGACAATAGCCTCGAGTATCACAATCAATTTATCAGCGGTTACAGCGCGGAAAGATACGATAAGAGCTTAGACGAGAGCTGGGCGGACGCAAAGGACGTTATCAAAGCGTCATTGCGCCAGCAAATTGTCTCGAGGTATCGCGCCGACGTAGTAGATTACGTCAATATGAGTTGTTCGTATTCAGAAAGGACGTACAAGTATGTACTAGTTCCCGTATGGATATTCAATTATCATTACGGCAAAAAGTCCTATGACTGTATCGTCAACGGCAGATCGGGCAGAGTAGTGGGCAAATATCCCAAATCTTTCGTCAAGAGTGGCGCGATTGCTCTATCGGTACTTGCCGTCGCAGGTTTTCTCGTATGGCTATTCGTCAAATATTTTGTTTAAAACGATAGCCATTTAGGATATAATAATATATAATATCAGTATAATAATAATTTTGGAGGCGCATTATGGCAATAACTAAGGATATGCTCATTGCAGAAGCATTGCAACATGAAAACAGCGAGGCTATCGCAGAGACACTTTTGAGTATCGGCATGCACTGTTTCGGTTGCGCAATGGCAAGAGGCGAAACTATTGAAGAAGCCGCTATGGTACACGGCGTTGACGTGGACGAGCTTGTCAAGAAACTCAACGAAGTTGCAGACAATTAAATCATTATAATTTAAAAAACACGAGGCGAGAGTTTTCTCTCGCCTTTGTCGTTTTATCGCATAATTTTTTTAAATACTTAAAAATAATTGCAATAATGATATATTTTTGGTAAAATAATAAAGGTTTTTTAATAAAAACATAAATACTTAAAGCAAAATAAAGTTTTGGAGGCTTTTTATGGAAAAGTTAGTAGGAGCATGTATGTTCGGACAATCCGGTGGTCCGTCATCTGTTATCAACTCAAGCGCTGCAGGTGTATTTACCGAAGCGTTGAAACAAGATTGCATTACAGCCGTTTACGGCGCTGCTCACGGTATCAAGGGCGTACTCAACGAAGAGTTCTACGATATCAGCAAAGAGGATATGAAAGAGCTTATGTTGCTCAAGAATACTCCTTCTTCCGCTCTCGGTAGCGTAAGATACAAGCTCAAGGCAGAGAAGGTAGACGACACAGACTACAAGAGACTTCTCGAAGTATTCAAAAAGTATAATATCCGTTACTTCTTCTACAACGGCGGTAACGACTCTATGGACACTTGCAACAAGGTCAGCAAGTATATGAAGAAGTCTGGTTGGGATTGCCGTGTAATGGGCGTTCCAAAGACCATTGATAACGACCTTTTCGGTACGGATCACTGCCCGGGTTACGGCTCGGCTGCAAAGTACGTTGCTACGACGACTATGGAACTCAAGTTGGACGCGACCGTATACGACACTCCAATGATTACCGTAGTTGAGGCTATGGGACGTCACGCAGGCTGGCTTACCGCAGCGTCCGCGCTTGCTTGCGCAAAGGGTCTCGGTCCAGATCTCATCTATTTGCCAGAAATCCCATTCTCCACGGACAAGTTCCTTGCAGACGTTGACAAGAAGATGAAGGCAAACAACGGCAAGTGTATGATAGTCATCTCCGAAGGTATCGCAGACGAGAACGGTACTCTTATCGCAGAGAAGATAAACGAAAACGTTGCAAAGGACTCTTTCGGTCACGCGCAACTCGGCGGCGTAGGTACGGCTCTTGCAAATCTTTGCAAAGAGAAGTTCGGTTGCAAAACAAGAGCTATTGAATTCTCGCTTATGCAAAGATGCGGCGCTCATTTGGCTTCCAAGGCAGACGTTGAAGAAGCTTTCAAGGCAGGTCAAGCCGCAGTTAAGTATGCAGTAAGCGGAAAGACCGACAAGATGGTTATCCTCAAGAGAGATATGAACTCAGGCAAGTATAAGTGCAAAGTCGGCGTTATGGACGTTGCTAAGGCTGCCAACACCGAGAAGAAAGTTCCGCTCGAGTGGATTATCAACGACGGCACGATGCTTTCGCAAGACTTCATTGATTACGCTTTGCCGCTCATTCAAGGCGACAGCAAAGCTCCGCTTGAAGACGGACTTCCAAGATTTGCACAACTCAAGAAAGTATTCGTTGCTAAGAAGTAATCAAAGACAAAAAATAAATAAAAAGAGTCGGGTTATCCCGACTCTTTTTTATACGACAAGGTCGGGATTTTCGTCCCGACCCGTATTTTGGCTTTTGATTGAAGGATAAATTATGGCTTTTGCTTTTGTTTTTGTACTTTGTTTATCTTTTGTATTACAGTACATTGTATGTCAATTAGTCTTAATTTGTACCTTGTTTTTGCAATTTATTTTTAAATTATCAATTTTCTTGCCCAAGAGCGTTTATTGCGTTGGCTATGACGTTCGCGCAGTTGCCGACAAGAGTATCGACGTCGCGAGGGGTCAGCATATACCGCGAATATCTGTCCGTCTTATCGCTTATTATACTGCCTACGGAGATTATCAGCGGTACCCCTATTGCTATGACGGGCGAGAGGAGGGAATTGCCGTCAAGACAGGGCTGCGCATTGTCGACGCCGCTTCCCGGACATATTCCCGCGCTTGTCAGTTGAAAGCAGTTGCCAAGTCGCGAAATATAGTTGGTCGCAAGAGTGTCTATCGCAATGATTAAGTTGGGCTTGTGGTAATCGCTTATGGCTTTGACAATGTCAAAGGATTTAATGCCGGTTATGTCCGCCACTTTGGGGGCGATTGCGCTCAAACAAAACTTTTTACCGCCGGCGTTGATTCTCTTGACGACTTCGTTTCCCAGCGCGTCTACGATGACGTTTTCGTTGCCAAGTCCCACCACTAGTACTTTGCCTTCCTTGACGTCAACTTGCCGTATAAGTTTCTTGATGCCCGTGTGGAGTACGTCGACAAGAGTATCGCCCTTGATTTGCGGAGTTGGGGATACCGTCAAATAATATCCTTCTTTTCGTCCGCTCTTTCTTGAGGCGACTTTATCTATTTCCACTTCGCTTACGTCTACTCCCTTTTGTTTATACGAGTGAGACTTTATACCTAGGTCTTGACTTGCTTCTATTATGGGATAACTTATATTATCAAAGTTTTTCATAAGTCTAGTATTGCCAATTGTTGAAATTATAAAAAATATGTATAAAATTTGTTGCATAAATAATTTTGTTATGCTAGAATATGTTAGTAAAAATACGTGAACGGAGGGAGAGTATGCCAAATATTAAGTCCCAGAAAAAGAGAGTTATTATCGCTCAAAAAGAAAACGAAATCAATACTTCCAAGCGTAGCAGAGTTCGCAATGCAGTAAAGAAGTTTGAAGCAGCTATCGAGAGCAAGGACGTGGCTACTGCAGAAAAGCTTTTGGTTGAGACAATTTCCTTGATTGACAGAGCTAAGAGCGACGGTATCTATCATGCCAACACTGCAAGCAGAAAGATTTCAAGACTTTCTAAGCAACTTGACGCATTGAAGAAAGCGTAAATAATTAAATGATTAAAGAATATGACTGCATTTGCAGTCATATTTTTATATGTCAATTCGACCGTAGTGGAGAAATCTCATTCAAATTAAAAAGGAGCATATATGAATATATTAATTTTGACAGGCAGTCCCAGAAAGGGAAGCAATACGGATATACTTGCCAAATCATTTGCCGACGGCGCAAGCATAAATCACAACGTTGAGATTGTATCCGTATGCGATTACAAAGTCAATCCTTGCGTTGGTTGTAATTCTTGTTTTACAAGAGAGGGCAATAAGTGTTTTCAAAACGACGGTATGGCGGATATATACGCCAAAATGGCAAATGCCGATATGCTTGTCGTCGCTTCTCCTGTGTATTTTTACGGTATAAGCGCGCAGCTTAAAAATATCATTGACCGCTGTCATACTCCTATGCGTAAAAACTTTAAAATTAAAAGCACTGCTTTGTTGCTTGTCGCAGGCTCTTCAAAGTCTTGCGTATTCGACGCAATTGTCAAGCAATACGAACTCATCGTAGATTATTTCCATTTTGAGGACAAGGGCAGAGTGCTTGTCGGCGGCGTAAACGATAAGGGCGCTATAGCGGGCAGAGAAGAACTCAAACAAGCTTATTTGCTTGGTAAAAATCTTTAATTATTTGATTTTTTCTTGCGACATTTATAGATAATCAACAATATTACCGCTTCTACGCCTATGGTAATAAAATAATATAAGTAACACCACAACACGTATTCCATGTAAGGATATGGTTACGGAGCGGTTATTTGATTCTCGCATAAAGTATAAAATGCCGATATTGGAATAAAAGACCAAAGAGCAACGTTGATAAATATGTGCTTGTATTTCAAGTTGGATTTATTTAGTTTTTTACCGACGTAATAGCACGCTATGCCTATGCTTTGCACAAGTATGCCTACGAATATGCTCATTATGCCAAATGCAGGTCTTGGATTAAGCGGATAAGTTCCGTGGTTGCCGAATTCATTCAACCATATTATCCAAGACGTAATCAAACCTATTGCGTAAAAGAAAGTAGAGAAGAATTGCATTATTTTACTTGCAAAGATATTTCGGTCGGGCTTTTCACACATAATTACCGTAGCGTTTGGAGTCTCCAACTCTTCTATTAACAGATAATCCGTAGTTACGCCGAATATTTTGCTCAGCGCAACAATTTTGTCGCTATCAGGTGTAACGTCACCAAGTTCCCATCTTGATATTGCTTGACGAGATACGTCGATTTTTTCGGCAAGTTCTTCCTGCGACATTGCGTTTGCTTTTCTTAATTTGATAAGCTTTTCATTAAAAGTCATAATATCCTCCTGAGGGTTCGTCTAATTTAACTATATCATAAAAGGTATTTACAATCTACCACGTTAGAGTTGAAAATACGCAACTATTTGTTACAATATAGAAAAAGGAGCGTACCTTATGCATAGTTCACTCCTTTAATTTTAGGTATTGTATGTAAAAATATAAATCAATCTTGTTTTTGTGTATTTTGAGTTTTCTTTTGCTTTTTATGTATGCACAAAAATATTATGCCGAGTATTGCCATTAATATAAAATGCGCTAATACTATCCACAAAGTCCAGAGGTAATCGCCATCTGCTACGGGATTATAAGGGTATGGCGAAGGCTCCCCATAAACAAATATTGTAATTATTGCAGAAGTAGGCATATAGTGTAAAAGTAATATATTTAGATATTTCTGCCCCCAAGAGAGTTTTGACTTGTGAAATTTGTTGGAGAAATAATAGCAAGCAATACCTACGCATTGAACGATTAGTCCACGCATTATAGCGGACAATCCTTGCAATTGAGGGAAGTAGACGCCGTCAATATAAAGTCCGCAGGCATTTGCCCACGCTTGAAACGCAACCAACAATCCAATGCCGTAGAAGAAAGTGGAGAGAAATCTCAAAATCTTTCCTATCATTATATTTTTGTTGGGATTGTCTCGCATTATAATTGCGCCGGTAGGATTATTCACTTCGTCTTTGAGAAGATAGTCGGTTGATACGCCGAATAAATTGCTCAACGCAATAATTTTGTCACTGTCGGGAATTGAGTCGCCAAGTTCCCATTTTGATATTGATTGTCTAGATACGTCTATCTTTTCGGCAAGTTCTTCTTGTGACAATGCGTTGGCTTTTCGTAATTTGATTAGTTTTTCTTTGAAAGTCATATTTCCCTCCTAGTTTTATCTAATTTAACTATATCATAAAACTAGGAGTAAATCTACATAGTCGAGTTTGAAAATACGCAACTTAAGTTGGCAATTTATTATTTATGATACGCGCTGCCTTCTTCTATCATAAAAGCGCGATAAATTTGCTCAGATAGTACTAATCTTATAAGTTGGTGGGGATAGGTAATTGCGCCAAAGCAAAGAGAGAAGTCGCATTTATCGAGTACTTGTTGCGACAGTCCGTAAGATCCGCCGATTACAAAAGTGATATTAGACGTTCCGCTTTGTTTGAGCGCGGAGACCTTTGCGCTCAATTCTTCGCTCGTCAACATTTTGCCTTTTAAATCGAGCGCAATGGAGTAGCCTTTGAGTTTTGATATTATTCTTTCGCCTTCAGAGGTTTTGACATTGTTGATACTCTTTTGCGACGTGTCGGAGAGAAGTTCTTCGCTCACTTCGACAATCTCGAATTTGCAAAATCTCGACAGCCTTTTAGCGTATTCCTCAATGCCGTCTTTAAGATATTTTTCCTTTAACTTGCCTACGCAGACTATACGCACGTTCATGACGTATAGCCTACGATAGTGTTGATTATCCAAATTACCAATACCACGACTAGCGCAAAGATAATGCCGCGGCTATTTTTCTTTTTGAGTTGTACGTCGTCGTCTTGGCGCAGAGAAGCGTAGACTTCTTTCTTTTCCTCGCTGTAATCTTTGAGTTGATCTTCAAGCTCTTGCGCCTGTTTCTTTTCTTCGAGGACTTGCTCGGGAGATTTGAAGAGATAGGCAAGTTTTTTGTTGAAGATTTTGATAGGCTGTTTTTTACCGGTATATATGACTTCTTGCTCTTGCTCGATACCCATTGCATCGTCTTCTTTTTTGCGCTTTGCATAGCTTATCTTATACACCGCTATAAAACAACCTACTAGTATTGCAAGTCCGCCTATGCAGAGTATCAACATGCCCCACCAAGGAATTGACAAATCAGTAGATCCCGTGATGAGATATATCGCGTATCCGCTAATCAACGTGATTGCATTGTTGAAGAAATGCACGAGTATATTTGCCCAAATACTGCCAGTCATATAGTATACAAGACAGCATACCGCGCCGACGAAAAATTGATGTATGAGTTGCATTGGCGAGCCGTGCATAAAAGCAAAGATAGTGGAACTCAATATTATTCCCGCAAATATCGATATACGGCTTCCGCCTCTTGCAACGATACCTCTGTGTAAAGTCTCTTCGCATACAGCGGGCACGGCGGCAACGAAAATCAAATACAATACGAGTTTGCCGAAACTGTCCACGACTATATTAGCGCCGGTATAATGATAGCCGGTCAAATTGACGAGATATACGAATAGACTTGCAAGCGGCATAAAACCCGCAAGCAAACCGATGGCGATTGGCAAAGTCAAGGCAATTTGTCCGCCGTTTATCTTGCGCTTGAAGCCCATACCTTTGAATACGTTGAAAGACTTTATTTTCCAATAGCACAGCGGGGAGAGTATCATCGTACATTCGTTGAGAAGCGTCACGAGGATAATTCCGCCCGTCGAAGCGGTAAAGACGTCGAAAGCGTTCTGGACGGCGTCCGCGCCTTCTTTGGAGGAGATTTGCACTCCCAACTTATATGCGAGTATACTGCTTGCAAGTAAAACCATGACGAGTTGAAGCATATATTGCAATATGAATTGCGCAATAAACATTGCGCTTGCGTCGTAAAACTCGAGCGATTGATTTGACTTTTTGAATGAGTTCAAAAAGCTTTTTTTATTTGCCGTGTTCTCAGTTGTCTGTTTATTCTTTGCCATAATGCCTCGTGCGTCAAATATTGAATTTGCGCGTTGATTTATATTGATTTGCTATTTCTACGAATACGTCTTCACCCTCGACGTAGTAGTTGTTTTCTAGATTTTTTGCCGTGCAGTCAAATGCAATTTCGGGAGTGTTGTTGTCTTGCGAAAGGTGGGCAAGCAAAAATCTTTTTGTTCCGCTTTTTGCAAGTTCCAATACCGCGCTCGCGCAGTCGTCGTTGGATAGGTGTCCGTTTTTGCCCATTATTCTTTGTTTGAGCATAAAGGGATACGCGCCTTCTCTCAACATATCTATATCGTGGTTCGACTCCAGCATTACGAAGTCGCTCCCTTTGAGTTTTTCAAGCGTTGCTTCGCTTACGAAACCCAAGTCGGTGGCAATGGAAAGTACGCTTTTGCCTTGCGATATTTTGTACCCGAGATTATAGTTGGAATCGTGGGGCAGACGGAACGGCGCAATCGTCAAGTCGCCCAGCTCAAACGGCGCGTCCATATCCCTATCGACGATATAAGGGTATACCATTGTATCGACGAATTCTTTGCTTTCGCTGTGGCAGTACACGGGTATGGAGTATTTTTTGCAAAGACTTGCAATGCCTTTGACGTGGTCGGTATGTTCGTGCGTGATAAGTATTGCGTTTATCTTTGACAGGTCGATATTGGCAAGTCTTGCCCTTTCCGACAGATCGCGCAAATTCAAACCGTCGTCAATCATAACGCTGACGTTCTTCGTGGAAATTATACTACAGTTACCTTTGCTTCCGCTTGCAAGATTACAAAACTCCATTTAGCTTTCCTTTGCACAATATGAGTTGATTTTTTTATTTCTAACTCATATCCGATGCTAACACAACAGAACATAATTTTGTTTACAAAATCGCTTGCGTCTAAATAACGGATTTTGGATTGATTTTTGTGTGTGGCGAATGCAGTCGTACTCTATGTACGTCAAGAGAGCCACGCGCAAAAGGCAACCAAAGGACGTATTTAGATATGGTCTGTCTGTGTTGACAGCGGATATACAATATTTTATCACAATTTTATTGTATATACAAATGATATTATGGTAAAATGTAGGCAAAGAGGTGTATATGTACAAGATAGATACTCAAATTATCGCGCAAAAAATCAAGCGGGCGATAGATAAAATCTCCTGCGAAGTTGAGCCAAGTTGTCGCGTTGCGCTCAAGAAAGCCTATGAGATTGAGCAAAACGAGACGGCAAAGTTTGCTCTCAAAGTCATGAATGACAATATCGACCTCGCGGCGAGCGAGCATAGACCGGTGTGTCAAGATACCGGCATGGTAGTGGTATTTGTCGAGATAGGCAAAGAAGTTATACTTGCAGGTAAGCTGTTGCAAGACGCAGTAGACGAGGCGGTCGAAGAGGCCTACGTCACTTTGAGAAAGTCGGTGCTTGACCCAGTCACGAGAATAAATACCAAGACAAATACCCCCGCAGTAGTGCATACGTCTTACGTTGAAGGAAGCGACGTCAAAGTGGAGATAATGCTCAAGGGCTTTGGAAGCGAGAATATGTCAAAGGTATATCTGCTCAATCCCGCTCAAGGACTTGAAGAGGCAAAGAGACTTATTGTCGAGACGGCAAAGGTCGCAGGTAGCAATCCCTGTCCGCCTGTGATACTCGGCGTGGGACTGGGCGGTACGCTTGAGAAAGCCTGCATTATGTCCAAGCACGCTTTATTCCGCAAGATAGGCAGCAACAATCCAATTCAGCACCTTGACGAGTTGGAGAGAGAATTGCTAGCAAAGATAAACGAGTTGGGCATTGGAGCGCAAGGCTTCGGCGGAAAAACTAGCGCGCTAGGAGTATTTATAGAGAGCTATCCCACGCACATATCGTCCTTGCCTGTGGCAATCAACGTGCTTTGCCACTGTTCGCGTTCTTGCGAGTTTGTGATAGACGGAGCAAAGGAGGGAATTTATGTCAGTGATTAAGTTGACTTTGCCTTTGAGCAAAGAAGCGATGAAGAATTTAAAAGTCGGGGATATGGTACAGCTTGACGGCGATATGCTCGTATTTAGAGACGCAGGACATAAGCGATTGTATCAAAGTATTTTAGACGGCAATCAAGCATTTGATTACGCAGGCGAAACCATATACTTTATGGGGCCTTGTCCCGCAAGAAACGGCGAGGTATTGGGCAGCGCAGGACCTACGACTTCTTGCAGAATGGATAAGTATACGCCATATATGCTCGATCACGGCTTGTCCGCGCAGATTGGCAAGGGCAAACGCGACGAGGCAAGTATAGAGGCTTTTAAACGCAACGGTTGCGTATATTTTGCAGCCATTGGCGGAGCGGGAGCAATATACAGCAAATGTATCCAAAAGGCAGAAGTACTTTATTTTGAGGATTTAGGCACGGAAGCAGTTCGCCGAATTACCGTTAAAGATTTCCCAGTAGTAGTGGCAATAGACAGTCAAGGAAAGTCGATATATTAAAATGTCATTTTGACCGTAGTAGAGAAACTCAACCGCTTGACTTACAGTCCCCTTGAGGGGAAGGTGTTGCATAGCGACAGAAGGGGTGTAAACATAAAACAAAACGCAAGTTTTCTCGCGTTTTATTTTTTTATATGCAAAAATATGCTTTTATCTAATGAAAAAGTTGCGGATAGTCATGTTATAGTTTATAATTAAGACAAATAATTATGTATTTTAAGGAACAAAAAAATGAGCGGTGAAGAATTAATTATGGAGCAAATTAATGTTGCTCAAACACAAACTGACGTATTAATTATTCAAACAGTTGCAGTAGCAATCGCAACTCTAGTGGCAGCTTTGACACTGTTTTTTAGTATTAGAAAAGAGAGGATAGTGGCAAAGAGTAAACCTACAAGATCCTATTTGGAATATGAGGACGAATTTGGCGACTTAATTGCAAATTATGGCGTTGGTATAATGGAGATCAAAAGCATTGAAATTCTATATGACGGACAACTTACAAATTATGATGCGCTTTATAAACTTTATGAAGACAAACTTGGAGTAGGCGAAGATGAATTGACATGGGATACATATCTAGATAATGAAGAATTATTAAATAGGGTAATTGGATCTCAGGCTGAATTGGAAGTTGCTAAAATCGATCCTTCATCAGAAGAGAATGTTATAGTGTATGGAGCTACAAACTTGCTCGCTCAACTTAGAAAAATAAGAAAACTTGTCACAATCAAAATTACATACAAAGAAATGTATGGTAGAGAAAAGGAAATAAAACTTTAAAATCAAGAAATATAAAAGCGTATCGTTTGATACGCCTTTTTATTACTGCGCGCACTGCGTAGCGATATTTAGCACGTCTTTGTTCTGCTCGTACATTTGCGGCAGATAATTTATCAATTCATTATACGGCACGCTTTCGTCTCCGACTTCTATCGTCAAGCCGAGTTTTTGAAATGTCGTTACGTACCAATCCTTATATCCGCCCGCGCTGTTGTAAGAATTAAGCAGAGGATAGCCCGTCGAGTCGGATATGCGTTGGGCGCATTCTATATTGGGGTCTACGCAACCAAATCCCTTGTATATCACGTTGCCTTTTGCGTGATAGCTCAGCGTAACCGACGGTTTGACTCTTTCAGTCAAATCTCTCAACGCGATATTTTCATATTCGGAGAATGGGTGCTGTCCAACGTAGTTGGCAGGCGCAGGAGAAAAGACGTTTTGCGCGCCTTCGCCCCAGCGGGCGTTGTAATTTACGTTGAGGTCGACAGCCCTAGCGTTGGCTTTCCAAAGCGAGAAATCTTGACTACCGCCGTTGACGTTAAGCAAAAAATCTTTGAGGCTTTGTTCGGGTATAGAAGACAGTCCCTGTTGCACCAACAACGCGCCGTCGATATTTACCATAGGCACGCACCATACGCCGTATCCGCCGTTATAGTTTTTCATCATCTCAATGACTAATGGCGTCGTCACCCATTCTCTTGCGTGAATTGACGCGTGCAACAGCGTCTGTCCGCCCGTCCTCGAGCCTTTGAAAATGCAAGGTATAGGTCTCCCCAACAGGGTGTAGCCAATGTCAAAAATCTCTGCGCCTTGAGCGGCGAGAATATCCAAATCGTTTTGCAAATCGTCAAGAGTATACATATTGCAGTGTATGCGTAATCAAACTTATTTGTGAGTATTTAATATTTATCTATTTGGCAAAACTAATATCTTGTGATAGAATATATCTATGACGGATAAAGAAAAGCAAAAGTATATGAAAGCCGCAATCAAACTTGCGCAGAAAGGGGCGAGTCTTGACGAAGTGCCCGTAGGCGCAGTGGTAGTAAAGGACGGCAAGATAATTGCGAGGTCGCACAATCTCAAAGAGAAAAAGAATTGCAGTAATTATCATGCGGAAATGGTGGCCATTGACAAGGCTTGCAAGGCGATAGGCGATTGGCACCTCAACGAGTGCGATATATTCGTCACGCTCGAGCCGTGCGCAATGTGCGCGGGCGCGCTTATCAATTCGAGAATACGCGGAGTATACTTTGGCGCATACGACAGCAAAGCGGGTTGTTGCGGTACGCTCTACGATCTCTTAAGCGACGAGAGGTTTAATCATAGACCATACGTTGAAGGCGGTATTATGCAAGTCGAGTGCGGACAATTGCTCAGCGATTACTTTAAGGAAAAGCGAGAACAGAAAAAACGTTTATGATAAATTGTCCTTAACCGTCGCAACGCGACGATATAACCCGCCGACAGGCGAATATAACTGCCACGTAGTGGCAATATAACTCCGACGAGGTCGGAATATAACTTTACCGCGAGGCAAAATATACAGAGGTTTGATATGTTGATAGTTGGATTGGGTAACCCCGGCAAAAAGTATGAAGATACCGTACATAATATGGGCTTTATGACGGTTGACGTTTTACTTGACAAAATAGGCGCGAAACTCGACAAAAAGGGTTGTGAAGCAGAGTATACAACGCAGTATATAGGCGGAGAAAAGCATATAATTGCAAAACCGCAAACCTTTATGAATTTGTCGGGAGTGAGCGTAAAAATGCTTGCTAACTCCAACAAAATATCTCTCGAAAACGTTCTTGTAATTTACGACGATATAGATTTGCCTCTCGGCAACGTAAGAGTGCGCAGAGAGGGGTCGGGCGGAAGCCACAACGGCATGAAGAATATAGTCGCCGAATGCGGGTCTACAGCAATCCCCAGAGTGCGTATTGGCGTTGGCGACGAGAGAGGTAACAGAGAGCTCAAGGATTACGTTTTGTCAAAAGTAGGCAAGCAAAAACACGAAATACTCGACAAGGTTTTTGATAAGGTTGCCGACGCAATATGGAAATATATGGTAGATCACGATATAGACTTGCTAATGCGTACTTTGAATGGGAAATTAGTATAAATTAATAAATGAATTTTGACGAACTACTTCAACTTAATAATCTTGACGACGACCTATCCGGCTTGTACAGCGCAGTGCAAGACGGCAGGGACGTTATGGTCTTTTCCGCAGGCGAAGGCGAAAAGATACATATCTCTTCGCATTTGGGTAAATTCGTTTTGTTCGTCGCAAAGGACGCGTTTAGGGCGACTACGCTTTTAAACCGTCTAAAAGATTATTTCGGAGAGCGGGTTGCCTATCTGCCCGCCAACGAAGAACTTCTTTTGCACCGCGCTACGTATCGTAAGAGCATACTTTCGCAGCGCATAGACGCGCTTTATAAATTGGCAAGCGGAAAGCTTGACTGTCTCGTCGTTTCGCCGCAGACGCTTACGCAATATCTTCCGACGAAACAGGCTGTCAAAGACAGCGTCCTCAAAATCAAAAGGGGCGATTCTCTCGACATGTACGACCTCATTGACAGGCTTGCGCTTATGGGATACACCCGCGAAGAAGGAGTGGAAGAAAAGAGTACTTTCAGCGTTGCGGGCGACATTATAAGGATATTTCCGCCTCACAGAGACTTGCCGATACGTATAAGCTTTTTTGACGACGAAGTGGAGAATATCAAAGAGTTTGCTCCCGATACTCTTATGAGCGTAAGAGAGATAGACGAAGTCAATCTTATGCCCGACAACGATTTGTTATTGCCGTATAAGGTAATTGAAGGCGGACTTGACAGAGCAAGGCGTATTATTGACAAACTTCCGTCTGACGTTGCTCAAAAGGTAGAAAGCATATATTCCAGTCTTTGCGTATCGTCCGTATGCACTCAAAAGATGCAATGGCTTTTGCCTTTCGTCAAAGACAAGATGCACACCGTATTTGATTATCTTGACGAAAACTGCGTCGTCGTGTTTGACGAGCCTAGCGGAACTTTGGAGCAATTAGAGCTTTACGTCAAAGAACATTTGGGACGAGTCAAACAGCTTTCGCTAACCGGCGAAGTGCTGAAAGAACATTCTAAATCGCTTATGAGCGTGGACGAAACGCTTGCGAAATTACGAGCGCGCCAAAAGGTGGGATTCAATTATCTCACGGCTACCAACGCGATTTTTTCTCCCGAAGAAGTATTCAATATATCGTGCAAGACTTTGAGCAATTACACCGTGCATTACGACGCGCTTCTCAACGATTTGCGCGCATTTGACAAGTGGGGCTATACCACGCTTATTTGCATGGGCGACGAAGTGTCGGCAAAGACCTTGAGAGACAATCTCATATCAGAAGATATAGGTTGTTCCGTCGTCGAAGATATAAAAGACAGGCGGGCGGGTATATTCATACTTTCTAGGGAAATATCCAAGGGCTTTTTATATACCAAAGCCAAAGTAGCCGTCATAGGCAGAGAGGATATATCGCGAGTCAAGACGCAGCGAAAGAAAGACGAAAAGGCCACGCAAGTATTTACTATCCCCAAGGTAGGAGATTACGTCGTTCACGAAGTGCACGGCATAGGCAAGTGCCTGGGCACGAAATACGTCACGACGGGCAACATATCCGACGAATATATTGTCATCGAGTACAGAAATCACGAGATACTCTACGTCCCCACTGACAAACTCGACAGGTTGAGCAGATACACCGGCAGCGATAGAGAACCCAAACTTTCTCTTATCGGCGGAAAGGATTTTGACAAGATTAAACAAAGCGTCAAAGCCTCCGTCAAGGAAATGGCGGTCAACTTGCTAGAGCTGTATTCTCAAAGGCAGAGCAAGCAAGGCTATAAGTACGCCGAGGACGACTATCTCCAGAAGGAGTTTGAAGACGCGTTTGAGTATACTCCTACAGACGACCAGGTCAAAGCCGTTCAGGATATAAAATCCGATATGCAAAGGGGCGTTATTATGGACAGGCTTCTTTGCGGAGACGTGGGATACGGCAAGACGGAAGTTGCGCTTCGGGCGATATTCAAGACGATTTGTCACAACAAGCAAGCCGTGATACTCTGTCCCACGACGATACTTGCGCGTCAGCATTACAACACGGCAAAACAAAGGTTCAAGGATTTTGGTATCAACGTCGAATTGATAAGCCGTCTGCAGTCGACGAGAGAAGTCGACGAGGCGCTGGGCAGACTTGCGATTGGCAAATCGCTTATTGCGGTAGGCACGCACAGAATGCTGTCGCAAGACGTACATTTTCACGATCTTGGTTTAATCGTACTTGACGAAGAACAACGCTTTGGAGTCGAGCATAAGGAAAAACTCAAGTTGCTCAAAAACAATGTCAACGTGCTTACTATGTCGGCTACGCCCATACCGCGCACTCTCAATATGGCAATGACGGGCATCAGAGATATAAGCGTACTCGAGACTCCGCCGTCCAACAGATTGCCGGTGCAGACTTACGTATGCGAATTGAGCGACGCTTTGATAACCGACGCCGTCAACAGAGAACTTGCCAGAGGCGGACAGGTGTTTATACTTTATAACAGAGTAAAAGGTATAGAGAATTTTGCAAAAAGGGTATCGGTTTTAGCGCCTGAAGCGAAAGTCGATTACGCGCACGGACAGATGAGCGCAGAACAGCTTGAAGACAAGATAGGCAGGTTTTACGCAAAAGAATACGACGTCCTTGTCAGCACGACGATAATTGAGAACGGTATTGACATACCCGACGCCAACACGCTTATCGTGTGCGAAGCCAACAGATTGGGACTTTCGCAAATGTATCAATTGCGAGGCAGAGTGGGCAGAAGCAATCGCATAGCCTACACCTATTTCACTGTCAAACCCGACGACGTTTTGACAACCGACGCGTACAAGAGACTGTCAGCTATATTGGATTATACGGAACTGGGAAGCGGATTTAAGATAGCCATGCGCGACTTGGAGATAAGAGGCGCGGGCAATATTCTCGGCAAAGAACAGCACGGGCATATCGAAAAGGTAGGCTACGATATGTATTGCAAGTTACTTCGCGAGGCTGTCGACGAATTGCAAGGCGTAAGCGCAAAGCAATCGCAGGACGTCAAGATCAACCATTCGTTCGGCGCTTATATCGACAAAGAATACGTTGCGGACGAGGATATGCGTATGCGACTGTACCGCAAGACTCTCGATTTGACTTGCGAGGAAGAACTCGACAAACTCAAAAAGGGCGTGGAAGAGAGCTACGGCGCAATTCCTACGTGTTGCAATCGGCTTTTTGAGTTGGGACTTATCCGCAATCTTGCCAAGAGCATAGGTATCAAGCAGATAGATATTTCGCAAAAGACCGCGCACATGATATTTGCCGACGGCGAATGTTTTAAGGACAAAGACGTCATGCTTGCCGTACAGGATATGCAAAACGAGGTAAATCTCACTTACGAAGAGTGTCCCAAGTTGCAATTTGAGTGCAAATTCCGTCCAATTGACGAAAAACTTGACAAGTTTAAAAAATTTTTGCTCAAATGCGGGAAAAGTTTTTGATAAAAAGTTTACAAGTACGCATTGGTTGTGTATAATAGATTATGCGTAATATTTTATTTTATTATATATTATGCCTATAAATAACAATACACCTAGAAAAAGGAGTAGTATATGAAGAAGAAAATCGTTGCATTAATTCTCATGGTGGCGCTTATATCGACGTTTTTCGTCGGTTGTTCGCTTTTTGAGACGGATGCCAACAGAGACTATCATCAGGTCATTGCCAACGTAAGCTATAAGACAAACAGCGGCACGTTGACGGCAGTGGTGTATAAGGGCGAAGTAAAGACTCAAGTCAACAGATACGCGGCGTATATTCAATACGGCTGGACTGAGGATGATTTAGTAGAGTATGCTTACAACAACGTTGCAAGACAAAAGTTGTTGCTTTTGTACGCTCAAGAATATTTGTATGTCAATAAGCTCGTTCCGGACGGCTTTGGATACGACACCCTCGGCGCATGGAATAATTTCAAGAACAAAGACGTAAAGAATCACGTGCAAGCTTATTCCAAGTTTTTGACGGTTGACGAATTGAGATATTGTATTGAGAGCGTCAACAAGCAATTCGACGAGAGCTGGAAAGACCTCGTTGAGGAGAGAGAAAAAGAATCGGCTAAAAACGACGGCAACTCCGACGGCGAGACTGCAAGCGGAGAGGAAGAAGAGGAAGTTAAGAATAGCGACCTTTTGGAAGCTCGCGAACAAAAGGACAGAACTGCGGACGACGACGATGACGACGAGTACGAGCTCAACGAGTCTATCAAGACGGAAAAAGATATCGTCAAGTATTTTGCGGACAAGTACGACGTGGCTATGGATGAAGACAAACTTTCTTCAACTTATTTCTTCAACTACGTCACTTCTTTGATCAAGAAAGAGAACAACGACAAGGTTAAAATTATGAGAGCGGCTTTGAACGAGTTGAAAAAGAATATCGAAAATCAATATATGGATTACGAATATTTCCTCGTTCAACAGATGCAAACCAGAATTATCACGAAGTTTACCGACCACATCGGAACTTTGCCGGAAATTACTAAAAAAGTAACCAATAAATATAAGGGCAGATACGACGGTCTTGTATTTGACGCAATCAATTCTTACAACGACAAAGACAACTCGGCTTACAATACTGCAGTGGGCAACAAGACTTTTGCTTACGTTGCGCCAACTAGCAAGAACTATTTGCAAGTAAAGAGCATTTTGCTTTCCTTTACCGACGAGCAAAAGAGCGCAATCTCGTCTCGCGCAGAGCAATACGGTTACGTTGACGGCGTAGCGAAGATTTTGCGTAACGCTTACGCAACGGGTATCGTACCGAAAGAATACGAGGAATGGGCGCTCGACGTATACGCAGACTTGGGTATAAAGGTCAACGTATCCAATCCCGATTACGACGCTGACGAGGACAAACTTGTCGACGCGTATACCGACGCTTCAATCAAGGACAAAGAAGGCGTATACGCAAATCCGTCCGTTGATTTTATGACGGTTCTTGCCGCAATGGCAAACGATATTCAAGCAAAAGTTGACAAAGCCGTTAAATGGGCGACCGACAACAGCATGAGCGACGTTGAGAAGTATCTTGTAAAACAATACGCATCTCAAGAAGCTTTCAACGATTGGATTAATCTCGTCAATGACGACGGCGGTATGGTATCGACAGACGTTTATGCAGTTACTCCGGAGGGCGAAAGCACCACTTACGTTGAAGAGTACACCGTGCTTGCAAGAGCTTTGACAGACGCGGGAGTTGGAGCAACCGCGCTCAAGGATTACGATACGACCAATTCTAGCGAAGGCAATATAGATTACAAGGGTACTACCGAAATCCTCAAAGGCGGCAACGGCGCATATACGCTTTATAAGCAGAATATGACGACGTCGGTAGGAGAATATAAGGACGATCTCAGCGCAGACGTATACACGTTGGTTACGGCAAGCGGAGCAAAGATTTCCTTCATCGTCAACGAATTCGGTATTCACGTCGTAATGGTAGCAAGTATGCCTGTTGACGAGAACTTGGGCAGCGTAAGCGAGCAAGTCAAGCCGGACGCCGCAGACGAAACCAAAGACAAGACTTTCTATGTTAAGAACGACGATTACCTCTATGAGTACTCCGTAAAGGTTGAGTACGTAAAAGAAAAGGACGAAGACGGCAACGAGACTGAGACGGAAGAAATCGAGTCCATTAAAGTCGAGAGCAAGACTATTAAAGAATATCTTGAAGAGGCGCTCAAAGACGAACTCAGCGGCGACGTCAGGACGTTGCAACAGCTCAACTTGTTTGGCGACGACACTCATATCAGCAAGGTTGACAAGGTGTATAAGCAAGTCGTTAAGGAAGTTAAAGACGCATTGAAAGGTTAAAATCAACAAAAATAAAAGACAGAGGACGCAATTTAATTGCGTCCTTTTCATTATATATAATATAATATCAATATAATATATAGATATAGTTGGAGTATGATATGAACTACGGCAAATTTAAGTTGGATTACGAATTGACCGATTACGGCAAGTTGCTCTTTGATTTTGACGGCAATTTAAACGGTATGGAGATGTCTCCGCAAAGACGCAAGGCAATGTTGAGTAATCCCGCATTTTATTTTATGGTTGCTCCGGTATTCGTGATGGTCATTTGGTTTATAGCAAGTCTTATAGCTAATTCAATCAAGTTGGGATTTTTGCCGGCTGTTGGCTTGCATATAAGCGGATTTTTTACAATGTTTGTCATGAGCTTAATACTGCTTTTGTCGGCATTCGGCGGTTGGGGCAAGTTTATGCGTCTGGCAAGCAGGGGCAAGGTTACCGGTATAAAAGAATTCAACGCCAGCGAAAGGGAAAAAGAAGAGATTTTAAGAAGTAAGCGAAGCAGTATTCAGATCTATGAAGAGTGGTTGGTAATTACCAATTGCGGATGGACGGAAGTATATGATTTGAGTATGCTTGAAAAGGTTAAGTTGGAAAGCAACGATGAAAAAAATAAAAGTTATCTGATAAGTTTTATTGCGACGACAGGCGAAAAGGCTTACTCGGCTGTCAATATTCCTCGCGAAGCAACGTTGATTATTCAACTTAAGAAGATATTCAAAGATAAGTTGGATATTCGCAACAGAGTCGTAAAAAAGCGCGCAATTGAGCCTATAAACAAACCGATAGGTACGTTGATAGGTTTGACTTTCTTCGTTTTGATATTCATACTCGCAGGCGTTGGCGTAATACTTATGCATTATTATATCGAGCCGTCTATTCCCGTTTTCTTGGGCGCGTTCTTTATCGTCGGCGGTTGCATAGCGTTGTGCGGAGTATACGACTTTATACCCGCGCTTAAAGACGTGCTTGTTCCTATATTGTTTGGTTCGGTATTTATATTTTTCCCAATTTGTTTGGTTCAGTTGATAGTCAAACAGAGCGACGCAGGACTTACTATTAAGCAAATGTTTGGAATTTTCAATCCAATAAGCGCGGCGGCGCTCTTTTTCTGTTGGTTGGGGTTAATACTTATATATGTCGGCATAAAGAATATAATAGATTATATTCGTTATAGAGATAAGAATAAATAATTTAAAGAGGTAATTATGGACTGCGGAGAAAAGACCAAAAAGCAAAATTTGATTTACAAGGGCAGAATACTTGAGTTGTACAATGACGAAGTTAGGCTTGCCGACGGTAGCGACTCTCACAGAGAATACGTTCATCACAATGGCGGCAGTAGCGTACTTGCGGTGGACGGAGAAGGCTTTGTATACCTCGTAGAACAGTTTAGATATCCCTATAGAGAAATGATTTTGGAGATACCTGCGGGCAAGTTGGAGATTGGCGAGAGCGCGTACGACTGCGCAATGAGAGAACTCAAAGAAGAAGTGGGGCTTACCGCCGACAGTTTGATTGACCTTGGATTGATATATCCGACTCCCGCTTACACCGACGAGCCATTGCATATCTTTCTTGCCACGTCGTTTACCGTGGGCGAAAACAAACCCGACGAGCACGAACTTATCAACGTCAAGAAGATCAAGTTTGAAGACGCTTTGCGTATGGTAGAATCCAATGAGATTAAAGACGCAAAGACCGTTACTGCCATATTGCGATATGCGGTAATGAAGAAATAGTAGAGTAACGGTTTTTAATCTGTGTCATTTCGACCAAAGCGAAGCGACGTGGAGAAATCTCAAACTTACTGCCACCCTGAGCGGAGCGGAGTCGAACGGGTCTCTGAATAAAAATACATATTAAAAAGTATGAGTATAAGGCTTACAAGTGGGTTTGCATTAGTACTACCATATTTTTTAGTGAGAGTATTATAAAAGTCGAAAGTATCAAAACCAAAAACTATGAGTGTACTTAATGCAAATCCCACTTTGCGCCTTACACACGCCGTCCAAAGGTTGCAGATAGTTTTACTAAACGATACGCCACACTGAACGTAAGTCGAACACTATGACTTGCGTTCTTTTCTTATATAAAAAAGCAGGAAATTTGTGTTTCCTACTTTCTATTTCTTCGCTACTTAAATATTTAAGTTTTCTTCATCAAATAAAGGGCTGTCTAAAAACTCGCTAACAGTCATACCAAATCCACTTGCTATTAAAATAGTAGTTGAAAGCAAATTATCCATAACTGTTTCGTGTATTATATTTTTTAAGGTGGAATGCGGTATTCCGCTTTCCATAGCAAGTTTATATCTTGTAATTTTCTTTTCTTCTAGCAGTTCTTGAATTCTCAACGCTAATGCGTGATTAACATTATTCATAAGTTGCCTTCCTATATTATTATCTACAACCATAATTTTATTATTAATTTTTGCTCCTAGAATGAATATTTTGTTATTAGATATTACTATCAAAACAAAACGACAGATCCCTTACGGCTTCTTGGCTTTTTTATGCTACTTCAAATTCTTCATTAAATCTACAACTCGGGCTTTGTTTTCAGAACTTAAAACCTTGTATATTTCAAATAATTCTTTTGCTTCCTTGTAGCTAGCAATATCATCAAAGAAAAATTCTTCTGGAGAGGAACCGCAAACTTGAATTGCATCAAGCAAAACTTCCGATGGCATAGCCAAATCGCCATTGTCAAACTTGGCTATATAAGCTTTAGATTTTCCAATTCGTCCAGACAATTCTCTTGCTGACAAACCTGCTCTTGCTCTAATGATACCTAACCTATCAATCAAAAACTTTCTTGCTGGTGTAACACTTTTATTCATAATAACCCTCCATTAGAACCATTGTAAGATAGTATTTTGCGACGAGTGCCTACTATTTATGGTAAAAGTCGATTGTAATTCAGCATAAATATGATATAATAACCATATATACTCAATTTATACCATTGAGAGTAGGCATAAGAAATAAAAAGCAAAATGAACTACGCAAAAAATGGAGTTATTGCGCTCATAGATATTTGCAAGGGGGATAAATGAAAAAGTATATATTAAAGTTTATATTAGTCGGAGTATCGTTCTATGTTATGATACTTATAGTTGGATTTTGTTGCATATATGCAGCGCAAGGCGATGATACATGGAATTATCTTAAAGATTTTTGGGAATGGTACAAAACTTTGTTTTAATAAGGCGCTAAAATTCGATTAAATATTAAACTTCACTTACACCTAAAAGATAATCTGTAGTAACTTCAAAAAATTTGGCAAGAGTAATGATAGCTTGCGCATTGGGCATTCGTGTATTATTTTCCCAACTGCTAATTGCGCTTGCAGTAAGTTTTGTCGCTTTTGCAAGTTGCACTTGCGTAAGATTTTTTTCTTTACGCAACTCTTTTAATCTCTTTACAAATTCATTCATATCATAATTATTACACAAAAGTAGAATATATAACCAAAACTCTACTATTGTAGAGAAATATTTGACAATTCTACTATAGTAGAGTATAATAGAGAAAAATACACTAAAATAGGAGCAAAAATATGTTTAAGTCACAGATTATACAATTATATCGCGGATATGACATCGACAAAGCGCTTATTAACAAAGAGCATAAAGAAGAGAATGAAAATTTAGAAAGAATTCGAAAAGCAGTATTAGAGAAGATTGGAAGAAACGCCCAACTAAAGGATTTATTTCTCAAATTTGAGAAATTACTATGCGAGCTTGATTTCGCCGAAGTTGAAGACGTATATAAAGAAGGATTTGTGATGGGCGCGCGATTGGCATTGGAAATCTGCGGAGTGCAGTGCGAAGAATAGAGATTTAATAAAATATCCTTAACTAAAATGAGTACACAGACAAGTGTACTCATTTTAATATAACTGTCGCAGAGCGACAATATAACTATTGCATAGCAATAATATAACTGCGTGCAAGGCAAGCAATATAACCAAAAAAGGAAGGCGTTTGCCTTCCTTTTTAAACTGGCTTATTTGCTTTCTTTCTTTTTGCCCTTGTTTACGAATACGTTGTTGTCAGCGGTTTCGTTTCTTACAGGGTTAACGCCTTGCCATTTTGCGATGAGCTTACCGTCCTCGTCAAATCTGTGAGGGTAGCAAGCCTTTGCAGTTGCGATAATACCGTCTTCGATTGTACCGCCGCCGTCGTAACCGAGTTCGTCGTAGTGCAAGTATTCTTGAACTTTATTTACGTCGTCTTCATAGAAAAGGTCTTTAGACTGAATGTCTTGCATCAAGTAGTTGTAGTTGAGACCGCTATCTTGGTTGTCTTTCTTCAACTTCTTTACGACAGTCATCTTTACGCCCATTGCGGCAACGCCTGCGCCTACGCCGAAGTATCTCTTCTTGCAGCCGATGGTTTCCATAATGAGGTTGATCATATTCTTGAACTTCCAGTCCTTGTTACCGATAGGCAATCTGTCGCCGTGTTGACCGTAATAAGCAGCTGCGACTACGGATTCGGCAATACCGTTGACGTGAATCATATTTGTACCGCCCTTCGGGAAGAAGATAGCGGGCATACCTGCAAATCTGTCAAGGAATACTTCCTTCCAAAGAGGAGTACGTCCGGGCATACTTCCGAAGATATATGGGAGTTCGAGTACGACTACGTCCATACCGCCGTCTGCAACTCCGCCGCCGGTTTTGATAAGAGCGTCGCCTTGCTCAACTCTAACCTTGATATATGGGTGTCTGTCAGCGAGGTGGCTTTCAGGCCATCTTCTGTCGAAGTAAGCGAAGTAGGAGTTGAGAAGAATAGCTTTCTTTACGCCGGCTTTTTTAGCAGCCTCGAATACAGGGATAACCTTGTCTACAAGATAGGTGTGGAAGAAGTCATAACCAGTTACGCCCTTTGGAGTGTGCATTCTGTCGTCAGGACCTACTGCGTATACCAAAGTATCAAAACCGGTAAACATTTGTACGAGTTCGTCTTCGGTTACTGTAGGGGACTCGTCGCCGGGTCTGAGGTTGAATAGTCTGCCGTAGTGTACGTCAATCTCTTGAGGCCACCAATCTTGCGAAAGCGTAAGCTCGTTTGGAAGAGCAAGTACGCCTACTTTTGCGCCTTGTCTTATGAATTCTTTAGCGGAGTAGAAGCCCAAAAAGCCTGTGCCGCCGCAGATAAATACGTTTTTAAATTCGTGTTTTTGGGTCGATGGACCCTTTTGGTAATTTTCCATATATATTTACACCTCTAATATTGTTTTCTTATTTTTTCTTCGCGAGTTCTTTTTCTTTCTCTATGATATCCATGTAGCAATCAGCTGGATAGAAGTTGTTTTCGCTTTCGTCGTGAGTGTCATACCATACTTGCGCAAAGAATGGAATGTGCTTTGACAATTCGTCAAAGTTCCACGGAGCGGGAGTACAGCACTCTGGGCACCAGTGACCTGCTTTAAGAATGGTATACGGAGAAGAGTTGAATTCGTGACCGTTGTGGCACTTCCAAGTGATCTTCTTGTAAAGGTTGCCCTTTTCCATAGTCTCGCTTACGACTTCGCCTCCTCTGAATTCAGCGGCTTGCTTCATATCTTCGATATCGAGCTCGCTGTCCGGCTTGCTCTCGTCATAGCCGTGGCTAAGAAGATACTTTTTAGCGTTCTTGATATCTCTTCTTTCTTGATAATCTACGAGATTGCCTTGTTCGTCTTTGATTTGGTTCTTGCAGAAGAGTTGATATTTGGACCAATCTGTACCGATTTCCTCAAATTTTTCTCTAGAACCGTAGAATGCTTGAATACGTCCGTCAATGTGGTTGTTGTACCAGAACATTGGCGAGTTGGAGTTTTTGAAAAGTTTTTGAACCGTTACTTTGCTCAAGAAGCTCTTTGGCAAGATTGCGCCAAACTTGAAGTACCAGTTGAGTTTTGCCATATTCTTCCAGAAGTCTTGCCAGGTCTCCGTACGGAAGTGGAGATAATCCTCAAGCACGTCGGAATCGTAATACCAGAAGCAGTGGAAGTTTCTAGCTGCAGCCCAGTTAGGCTTAAAGAATTGCTCGGGTCTTGCGCCCATGAGAGCAAAACCTGCGTCCATAGTTTCATATCCGGTTACACGGCAAGTTTCGCCGTTACCGATATTGTATATCTTTTGCCAGAATTCAGCGGGGAGTGTGCCGTCGAGGTCGTACTCAACCAAGTGTTGAAGAGCAAGACCGCTGTCTCTTGCGGTAGCCCATTCGATAGGTACGTTCCAGCAAGTGTGATACATAAGTCCGTCGCTCATATTGTTTTTGAAGAGGTTGTCGTGCAATACGCCCGATTGTCTCAATACAACCCAGTTGGGGAGTTCTGCTTCAAGCAAGTATCTCTCTGCTCTGAGCTTCGTGATTGCATAGAAGTCGTATACGCTTGGTACGAGCGGATCGCCTACGCGTCCCCAAGGATGCTGCCAAGTACGGTTGCCGTATTCAGCTACCGTGCCGATATGTACGTATTTGATTTCGTTTGCTCTCGGGCTTTCCTTAATCGCGTCGATAAGGTTCTTTGCGCCGTAGAAGTTGGTCTTTTCAGCGCCTACCGGATTGTGGTCGGAAATAGGTGGAATTACGGCAGCGCAGTGGAGCACGTAATCGCTCATTGCAACGACTTTTTCGCAGTCGGCTTTATTTGAAAGGTCGCCAAACAAAACAGTGAGTTCGCCGGCAGTTTTGATTTTCGCCTTAACCTTAGCATATTTTTTCAAAAGAGCCTCTCTCAACTTCTCGTTGGATCTCTTTTTTCTCAAAAGAATTACGCAATTGAATTTTCCCGTATCCATTACGCACTTCAATACTTGGCTTCCCATAGAGCCGGATGCGCCGGTTACGAGAACTGTTTTTTTCTCTGACATTATAAATTATCCTCCAAAATCAATGTTAAATTTAGTATGCGGTTTACACCATAATCAAGTATAGCACACAAATTTGCGCATTGTAAATATATTTTTCAAAGATTTTACTATATATTGTAAAAATAATATTATAATATAATATAATTATCGTAATATACCATATCTTGTGGCTGATTTTTTGTCCGCAACTATTAGGGCGATATCGACAAATATAAGAAAAACAATATCTAAAATTATTTGTAGAATTATAGTAAATATTTTTAAAAAAAGTTTAAAAAAGTAGTTGACACCTTTAATTCGTTGTGATAAGATAAGTAGGCTGTCACAGAAATGTGGCAGTAAAAGCACCTTAAAAACTAAACAGAGAGAAGGAATAGCGATAGTAGCTAATAAGAGAAAGTGGAAACACTTGAAAACAAATAAATTAGTAAAAAGCTATTTCAGACAAGAAAAGTATAAGTGTACAGATTAAACACGATATGCGAAAAGTCAATTGTTTGAAAGAGTTAGAGATTGAACTTGAGAGTTTGATCCTGGCTCAGGACGAACGCTGGCGGCATGCCTAACACATGCAAGTCGAACGGGGATAGCAATATCCTAGTGGCGAACGGGTGAGTAACGCGTGAGCAACCTACCTCATACAACGGGATACCTGAGGGAAACTTCAGTTAATACGGTATAAGACCACGCTACCGCATGGTAGAGGGGTAAAAGGAGAAATCCGGTATGAGATGGGCTCGCGTCGCATTAGCTAGTTGGTGAGGTAACGGCCCACCAAGGCGACGATGCGTAGCCGACCTGAGAGGGTGATCGGCCACATTGGGACTGAGATACGGCCCAGACTCCTACGGGAGGCAGCAGTGGGGAATATTGGGCAATGGAGGAAACTCTGACCCAGCAATGCCGCGTGAATGAAGAAGGTCTTCGGATTGTAAAGTTCTTTAGTCAGGGAAGAAGAAAATGACGGTACCTGAAGAATAAGCTCCGGCTAACTACGTGCCAGCAGCCGCGGTAATACGTAGGGAGCAAGCGTTGTTCGGAATGACTGGGCGTAAAGGGTGCGTAGGCGGTTATACAAGTTAGAAGTGAAATACCCAGGGCTTAACTCGGGTGCTGCTTCTAAAACTGTAAGACTTGAGTGCAGTAGAGGTTAGTGGAATTCCTAGTGTAGCGGTGGAATGCGTAGATATTAGGAGGAACACCAGAGGCGAAGGCGGCTAACTGGACTGTAACTGACGCTGAGGCACGAAAGTGTGGGGAGCAAACAGGATTAGATACCCTGGTAGTCCACACTGTAAACGATGGATACTAGATGTAGGAGGTATCGACTCCTTCTGCGTCGCAGTTAACACGATAAGTATCCCGCCTGGGGAGTACGGCCGCAAGGTTGAAACTCAAAGGAATTGACGGGGACCCGCACAAGCAGCGGAGCATGTGGTTTAATTCGAAGCAACGCGAAGAACCTTACCAAGACTTGACATCGTATGACCGCCATAGAGATATGGAATCCCTTCGGGGCATATAGACAGGTGGTGCATGGTTGTCGTCAGCTCGTGTCGTGAGATGTTAGGTTAAGTCCTGCAACGAGCGCAACCCTTATGAACAGTTGCCAATATTAAGTTAGGAACTCTGTTCAGACTGCCGAGGTTAACTCGGAGGAAGGTGGGGATGACGTCAAATCATCATGCCCCTTACGTCTTGGGCTACACACGTGCTACAATGGCTACTACAAAGGGCAGCGAACTGGTAACAGCAAGCCAATCTCAAAAAAGTGGTCTCAGTTCGGATTGTGGGCTGCAACCCGCCCACATGAAGTTGGAGTTGCTAGTAATCCCGAATCAGAATGTCGGGGTGAATGCGTTCCCGGGTCTTGTACACACCGCCCGTCACGCCATGGGAGTTGGGAGTACCCAAAGTCGGTGAGCTAACCGCAAGGAGGCAGCCGCCTAAGGTAATACCGATGACTGGGGTGAAGTCGTAACAAGGTAGCCGTATCGGAAGGTGCGGCTGGATCACCTCCTTTTAAGGAGTAGCGAAGAGCTACAACTTAAGTCGAGACAGTTATGCGAAAGTGTGATTGTCGCTACTATTTATTTCTTCTTCTGTTAGTTGGTGTAAATATGTAATTAAAGAGCAACGAATAGTGGCTCTTTTTTTATTGTCATTTTAGAGCGAAGCGGAGAAATCTCTACCGAATATAATTATCTAAAATGTTGACATTTTTTAATTAGTATATTAAAATATCGGTGGTATTTAAAAATACTTGATTAATAAACAAAATTATTTTAGGGTGATTGAGATATGACAAAGAAATGGCTTTATGGAAGAAACGTAGTACTTACGGGTTGTTCGACGGGTATGGGCAAAGAAGTGCTTATGATATTGGTTAAGAAGTACGGCTGCAACGTAATGGGCGTGGCAAGAAACAAGGCTAAACTCGACGAGTTGAAAGCAGAACTTGGCGACAAGTTCTCATACCGCAGATTTAATATATCTGACTTGCAGGCTTGGAAAAATTTCGCGCTCGAGCTTGAGAATATGGGCTTTATGACTGATATACTTATCAACAACGCAGGTATGATTCAACCTTTCGGTCAATACAACGATTTGACTGACGATCAAATCAAAAAAGTTGTGGACACCAATCTTATGAGCGTGGTATACGGCTGTAAAGCAATGCTTCCTACGATTAAAAAATCAAAATATGGATATATTTGTAACGTAGCCAGCGCGTCTGCAATATTGCCGGTTGGCGGAGAGAGCATTTATTCCGCAACAAAGGGCGGAGTTTGGGCGCTTACCGAGTGCTTGGCTCAAGAGTTGAGAGGCTTCGGAATAGGCGTGTCTTGCGTAATGCCAGGTCCGGTTAAGACGGATATATACAAGGCAAGAGAGGGAGAGAGCGGACCAAAGGCAGATTCTTTGGTAGCAAGCATAGGTATTACTGCGCATACTGCAGGCAAGAAGATAGTTAAGGCTATCCGCAAGGGCAAAGTAAGAGTCGTTACCGATGCCGTAGCAGGACTTATGGATTTTGGTATGAGACTTTGTCCGTCATTGACTTGCAAGGCTACGGGCGGCGCAATCAAGAAGATTTGTCCGAAGGTACAATCTTTTAAACCTATCTATGCCGAGCAAATTGAGAATAAGAAAGCGATCAAGCAAATGAAGAAAGACCGCAAAAAGACCGTATATAAAAAGCTCGATCAAGTGCCGGCGGGCGCTTTCAAGGACGACGATTTGACTGATATATAAATATCTAAACAAATTAGTCAAAAATATTTGACACACCCCAAGCTGTGTGCTAAAATGTATAAGCACCTACTATGGGGTGTAATTTTTTTGGAGGTGTTGTTTTATGACAACGAGAATTACCTTGGCTTGTACAGAATGTAAACAACGCAATTACGACACATATAAAAATAAGAAAAATACTCCGGATAGATTGGAGATAAAGAAGTATTGCAAGTTCTGTAAGAAGACAACTCTGCATAAAGAGACCAAATAATAAGGGGAGACTTTTATGGCAAAGAAAAATAAGAATCAAATGGTTGCATCTGAAAGTTTGGTGTCCAACGCTCCGCTCAAAGACGCAGATTTGAGTTCAAAAAACGTCTCTTCCAAAAACGTTAAGGACGGCAAGGGACAAAAAAATAAAAAGGATAAAAAGCAAAACGCGGGCGTAAAAATGAGAAAAGCCTTTAAGGAAATGTTTTCCGAGCTCAAAAAGGTCAATTGGCCTACGGCAAAGAAGACGGCTGCATCATTCGGTATCGTTCTCGTAGTAGTGCTTTTCTTCCTCGTTATTATATCCGCATTCGATTACGGAATAATGCAACTCATCAAGCTTTTGATGGACGCTTCGGTGGGTAGCTGATAGGAGGACGATATGGAAGATATGGAAAACATAAACGGCATTGAACCAAAGTGGTATATTCTCCAAACGCAATTTGGATATGAGTCAATTGCCGAATCGTCACTCAGACAGCTTGTCGAACTTAATAATTTGCAAGAATATATTCTTGATATAGTCGTGCCCGAAGAGGAAGAGACCGTTGAGCGCAATGGGAAACTCAAACTCGTTAAGCATAAAAAATATCCTAACTACGTGTTTATCAAGATGGTATACACAAAGCAGATTTGGTATATGGTACGCAATACCAGAGGTATCAAAGATTTCTGTAGCGGATACGACGGCAAACCGTTGCCTATGAGCGACGAAGAGGTCAAGAGAGCTCAACTCGAGAAAGTTACTATCGAAGATCTCGACATACACGTTGGCGACGCAATCAAGATTATGAGCGGACCGCTCAAAGACTTTATAGGCGAAATCAAGGACATCAAAGCAGATATAGAGAAAGTCAAAGTATCGGTAATGATGTTTGGCAGAGAGACTACGGTCGAACTTGATTTTGCTCAAATAGAAAAACTTTAATTCATCAACAACAGTCACTCGTGACTTGGGAGAGGCGTAAAATCTTTTAATGCGACCTCGTTAATACCACGATTGCTAGGAGGTACAATACTATGGCAAAGAAAGTAAAGGCAGTTGTAAAACTTCAACTTCCTGCCGGCAAGGCAACTCCGGGACCACCTGTAGGTTCCACGCTCGGTCCTCACGGAATCAATATTCCGGGATTTACCAAAGAGTTTAATGAAAAGACGAGAGGTCAAGAAGGTCTTATCCTTCCTGTCGTAATGACGATTTACGAAGACCGTTCGTTTACGTTCGTACTCAAGACCCCACCCGCTGCGGTTCTTATCAAAAAGGCGTGCGGTTTGCAAAGCGGAAGCGCTAAGCCAAACAAAGACAAAGTTGCAAAACTTACGCAAGCTCAACTCGAAGAAATCGCAAAGACCAAGATGCCCGACATTACCGCAGGCAGTTTGGAAGCAGCAAAGAAGACCATCGCAGGTACCGCTCGTTCAATGGGCGTGCTCGTAGAGGAATAACGGAGGGCTTGATATGAAACAGAGTAAGAGATTTATTGAAGCGCAAAAACTTGTAGATTCAAGCAAGGCGTACGAGCCTCAAGAGGCTATGCAGTTGGTAGTTAATACCGCTACGGCAAAGTTTGACGAATCAATCGAACTCCACGTAAGATTGGGCGTTGACTCCAGACACGCTGACCAACAGGTCAGAGGCGTTGTAGTTCTTCCTCACGGTACCGGTAAAACTCAAAGAGTTTTGGTTATCGCAAAGGGCGCTAAGGCAGACGAAGCTTTGGCAGCAGGCGCAGACTACGTAGGCGGCGAAGAGTATATCAACAAGATTAAGAATGAGAACTGGTTTGATTTCGACGTGTGCGTTACCACTCCCGAAATGATGGGCTTGGTAGGTAGAATCGGTAAGATTTTGGGACCTAAGGGCTTGATGCCTAACCCCAAGTCGGGTACCGTTACTATGGACGTAACCAAGGCTGTTAAGGAAATCAAAGCAGGTAAAGTTGAGTACAGACTTGACAAAACCAATATTATTCACGTTGCTATCGGCAAGAAGTCTTTCGGCGCAGAAAAGCTCGTTGACAACTACAACACGATTTTCGACGCTATCGTTAAGGCAAAGCCGGCAGCTGCAAAGGGACAATATATCAAGAGCGCAACAGTATCCAGTACCATGGGACCTGGACTTAAGCTTGCAATCAAGATGTAATTAAGCCCCGACGGAAAATTATTGCAAATATACTCAAAATCGTTTGACAAATATTTGCAAACATTCTATTATATAAAAGCAAAATATCTTGCCAAAGACAGCAAGTGCGATTTATCGCTTAATTTCTTGCCGAGGTAGGGACAACTTTTAAGAGTTTTCACCCTCTATGTCTTTGGCGTAGAGGGTAATTTTATAGGAGGTAAAAAATGTCAGAACATAAATCGGCGGCAAGAATTGAGAAAGAACAACACGTTGAAGAAATCAAGACTTTGATTAAGAATTGCAACGGTATGGTCGTAGTTGAGTATCAAGGCATCTCCGTTGCGGACGACACGACTCTCCGCGCAAAGTTCAGAGCAGAAAACGTACAGTACAAAGTTCTTAAGAACAGACTCGTACTTCGCGCTATGCAAGAACTCGGCATCGACGGATTTGATCATCATCTCAACGGCGCGTCTGCATTTGCATTTGCCAACGGCGACGCTCTCGCAGCCGCAAAGATTGTAGTAGAACAAGGCAAGACAATCAAGGCTTTGAAGGCAAAGTGCGGTCTTATGGACGGCGCATATATCGACGAAACCGTGGTTACTAAACTTGCATCTATTCCGTCAAAGGAAGTTCTTCTCGCTCAACTTCTCGGTATGCTCCAAAGTCCTATCAGCGGATTTGCAAGAGCTATCCAACAGATTGCAGAGAAGCAAGAGGCTCAAGCGTAATTATTTGGGCAAGTTAAAACAAAAAATAGCCGTATGACGGCGCAACAAAATTAAAATTAATTGGAGGAATATAAAAATGGCAGATATTGCTAAAATGATTGAAGAAATTAAAGGTATGACAGTTTTAGAGCTTAACGATTTGGTTAAGGCTATCGAGACAGAATTTGGAGTAAGCGCAGCAGCTATGGCAGTTGCAGCTCCCGCAGCAGGCGGCGCAGCAGCTCCTGCAGCAGAAGAGAAGACAGAGTTCGACGTTATCTTGAAGGGCGCTGGTCCTAACAAGATGGCTGTTATCAAGCTCGTTAAGGATTTGACAGGCGCTGGTCTTAAGGATGCTAAAGACTTGGTTGACAACGCTCCTAAGGCTCTCAAAGAGGGTATCTCCAAAGAGGCAGCTGACGAAATCGCTAACAAGCTCAAGGAAGCAGGCGCAGAAGTCGAAATTAAGTAATCAAGTTTGGCTCAAAAGTAGGCTCCGCAAATTTAAAATGCGTCTTTTCCGCCAATATGGCATTTGGCTCAAACCGATGTACGGCAAGTACGACGGTCTTCGCCTAACGCTATCTTGACAAAAAAACCGCAATTTTATTATTTGCGTTTCTCCTTTCTCGCCAAACAAAGAAAGAGAAGCCGAATACTAATCAGAAGTAGAGACAGTATTAAGAGTATGGCTATATTGCCGTACTCTTTTTTGCTATCAATTTTTATTGCAAATATTTTAAAGTATGGTATAATAAATACAATTCATTTGCCATTAATGGAGATTTTCATTATTGGAGGTATACAAATGGATTGCAAATTAAAAGTGGACAAAAGAGCAACTGGATTAAAGATTTACCGGTTGTTGGAGAGCTCGGAATTGTCGAGAGAAGAGATTGCAGAGTTTCTTGAATTGACTTCTCCAAGAGTAATTTATGATTGGGTAAACGGGACGAAGTTGCCTAGTACGGAAAACTTGCTTAATCTTGCAAAACTCTTAAATGTCCAAATTGAAGACATCCTTGCAATATAGGATGTCTTTTTTGAACTGCAAGTTCATTGTATTATTTAAATTAATGTGATAGCATTGACATATACTGATATTAATGATATTATATCAGTGCATAAGTGCAAGCGGTATCTCCGCTTTATGCCTATAAACTCGGCAACTAGATTGTCGGTAAAAGTTAGCGTGGTGTGAATGCTTATGTAGTAGCTTAATAATCAATTAAGCGGAGCACTTCCATTACGGAAGTGCTTTTTTTCAGGAGGAAAAATGAAGAAAGATAGCAAGACGAGAAATAAAGATATAGAGTTATATGAATATTTGGATTATGAATATAGCGTTGATGATTATAGATATTGGGGTCTTTTTTTTAATAAGAAGGGGAGATTGATGGTTGACCCCAAAAGATTTCAAAAGATGATAGGCCGAAATTTTTCTCAAGACATATTGAAAGTAATAAACAATCGCAATACGCATTATTTTTATCCAAAAACTTTAAATTACGTTAAATGTAATATAGGTTATTTTTATGATACTATATACGAGATAAATGATGAATGGAAAAAAATTTATCTTCCTCTAATAGAAAGAGAGGTCGAAAGAATCAAAAAAGAAGAACCTCTCACAATTGCCGACGACTATAACTTTATGTGCGGTATATCAAGTAGTATTGCCGCCCAAGCGCGAGCAAATTTTATAAATGCAATGCGCAATGCGGATTATAATAGAAACAGAGAGTACTTGTTGAAAAGTCTATATGCTCAATTTTTTCATCAGATGATGTCGAAAACTGAAGCTGTATCCGTACGAGTTTTAACTAAAAATAAAGCTATGAAGGACAGATTTGATAGAACCGTTTTGTATGCAACAGCGTATAATTGCAATAAGAGTATAGAACAATTAGAAAATTACGCAGATTATGATAAGGCATACTGTATATGGAACTTTATAAAGCATAACAGCCAATCAACATATTTAACGTTAAAGAGTCGATATCAAGAAGTTTTGATTGATACACAGTATTCACAAGGGGAAATGGCATTTCTTTATATAAAGTTTGACAATGATTTAATACAGAATTTGATAGATGGACTCCGCAAGTTTTTTGAAGAGTATTGCGAATTGGTTCATAGTGACGAGAATTATAGAGAATCGCAGTGGAATTATGACGATTATTTTATAAGTATAGCGGATTATGAGATTAATAAGATAAATAATCCGTTGGGATTGGATGTGTTTGACGATATTGACTGATGCCAAAATATATAGAAAGTATTGACGGGAATATGTATTATGTGGTAAAATTTTGATAAACTATTAGTATCGGCTTGACTCAAAGCCGCGGAGAATACTATGAACTATTTATCAAAGATTTGCAGGACCACTCAACCGTACGTAGCGGGCGAGCAGCCGCAAGATAAGAAGTACGTCAAACTCAATACCAACGAAAATCCCTATCCGCCTTGCAAGGGAGTAGATGAGTTTGTAAAAAGTTTTGACGTGGACAAACTCAAATTATATCCCGATCCGCAAAACACGGCTCTTGCAAAAGCCATTGCTAAGAAGCACGGACTTGAGGTTGAAAACGTCTTTATCGGCAACGGCAGCGACGAAGTGTTGGCAATGTGTTTCCCCACGTTTTTTGATAAAGACGGAGACGGAGTAGCTTACGCTGACGTAACCTATTCTTTTTATAAGGTATGGGCAAAAGTTAACGAGATACCGTCCGTAGTAATTCCTCTTTCCGACGACTTTAAGTTGGACGTCTCGAGTTTTAAGCAGGCAAAGTGCCAAGGTATGATTATTTGCAATCCCAATGCGCCGACCGGGCTCATAGTCAACAGACTTGATTTGATGGCTATCATCGAAGCTAATCCAGAGAAGATAATCATTATAGACGAAGCGTACGCAGATTTTTGCAATTGTTCAATGGCGAATTACGTCAGAAAATATCCCAATTTGCTCATAGTTCGTTCTTTCTCCAAATCGTATTCTTTGGCGGGCGCAAGGTGCGGATATGCTATAGGAGACGCAGCGTTAATTAACGGACTTAAGACTATAAAAGATTCTTACAACAGCTATACAGTCAATGCGTTGACAGAGGGCATAGCTGTACGCGCATTGAAAGACACCAAATATTTTAGCTCTTGCGTCGACAAAATAGTTGCCACAAGAGATTCTGTTGCCGACGAATTGAGAGGATTGGGCTTTGAGGTATTGCAATCCAACGCCAATTTCTTGTTTGCGAAGCACAGTGAGCGTCCTGCAAGCGAGATATATTATCAGCTCAAGAAAAAGGGCGTGCTTGTCAGACACTTCAACTCGGCTAGAGTCGACAATTACCTTCGTATTACGGTGGGTTCGTCTGAGGAGATGGCAAGTCTTGTTTCTGCGTTGGAGAAGATACTCAAAAGCTAATAAATATTGCGGAGAAGACTTTCGACAAAACTAGACCTTTTTATAGAGGATATTCAAAGATACTGCTTTAAAATAGTGGTATCTTTTTTGTATGGAAAAAGTTGTGACGCAAGTAAGCGGAAATATATCTTCAGACGTAGCAAAGCTAGTTGCCGACGTTATGCCTATGGGGCATATATGCTTGTGTTATTTGAGCTCAGACAAAGAGTTTGCGCAAAAGACGGTTGAAGAAATCAGCGAGTTTGAGTACAAGATTACTTACGTCGAATATCCTGACGGAGTTATTTGCAACGATGAGAGCGCGCTCGATATAGTTAATTGCGACGATGACGTAAGATTATGTTTGGGCGTTGGAGGAAGAGAAATTGCAGCTCTTCTTGCTAAGGCTTGCGAAAAAAGACCTCTGCAATACGCGCTTGTCACAAATTCTCCGTTTTTGTATGGGATAGGATATGCTCTAAAAGGCGCATTGCCTTTAAAACTCTTGATAGACAAAGACGGAAAAGAAGGCTTTGGAGATTACGCCAAATGCGTCGGAGCGGTTTTGGCGCATAGAGTTGCGCTTTGGGAAAAAAAGTACGTACATTCCATGATTGGTATTCAAGATTACGCAAAACTCAAGTATGAACAAGATTTGCTTGACGGCATAATAGGGGACGGACAAATGTCTGACGCGGACAAGCTCTTTAATGGTATATTGGAGTATGCAAAGATATACGATTCACCATACAAGTCGTCGGTAGAAATTCTCGCCGAGCTTACCGAGCACGTTAATCTAACTAGCGACAGGGGCGAGAGTATGTTGCTTGCAGGTATTGCGCTAATTAAGTATTTTAAGACGATTATGTCAATCGAAGAATATTCGTTGATTACTCCTGCGGATATATCTACTCGCTGTCGCGCGCTTGCCAAAATTTTGGGAGCAGACGTTAGCGATTTTATAAATTTGGTCAAGGATAGAAAATTTCAAAGCAAATGGCTTTATATTCACTGCGAGTATAGGCAAGATATGCTCAAGGAAATAGAAGACCTTGACGCAAAACTATTAAATATCATAAAAAGCGCCAAGCGGTTTATGCCCGACGTGGGCTATCACTTGGGAGACGATTATGATTGCAACAGCATCATTCAATTGATTTACAACTTATCGCCGATAGTCCACGAGTGCTCGCCTATAGCAATGGCGGATATATTGTTGGGTTAGCAGTTCGACTCAAAGAGATGTGCCGTAATTTTGTGCGGCGATAATTCTCTTCATACTTTTTCAAACTCACTTGACGTACATGCAGTACGCCTGCATTCGTTTTCATCGTCTGAAAATAATTCTTGCTCGCAAAAATCTTACGGCACTCCCTTTTCGTCGAACGAGAGGGGGCTCTTTATTCCAACTAAACTTATTAAAAAGGTATGCAATTAGCGTTGCATACTTT
>CAMWQA010000008.1 GCA_947176265.1 uncultured Clostridia bacterium
ACGTGGCAAATCATTACTTATTGTTACTTCCCCAGACCATCAATTTTATAGAGAACTGATATGCGAACTTAATAGGCTTAAAACTCAAATAAGGAAAAAGGAGAATGAAAGAAAATGAAAACAGCAGTAGTTTACGCTCGTTATTCGAGCGACAGCCAAACAGAACAGTCTATCGAAGGACAATTAAGAGTTTGTCAGCAATACGCACAAAACAATGATATTCTCATTGTCGATACATACATTGACCGAGCAATGACGGGTACAAATGACGCTCGACCTGATTTCCAACGTATGATAAAAGATAGCCATAAACGTCAATGGGATTTTGTAATAGTTTATAAACTAGACCGCTTTTCTCGTAATAAGTATGAAACAACTATACATAAACACACCTTGAGAGAAAACGGCGTAAAAGTTTTGTCGGCTATGGAAAACATACCTGATACGCCCGAAGGCATTATACTTGAAAGTTTGCTCGAAGGTATGAATCAATACTACTCCGCCGAACTTTCTCAAAAGGTATTACGTGGGCTTAAAGAAAGTTATTTGAAAGGTAATTTTACAGGCGGATACAAAGTCTACGGCTATGACGTTGTAGACCATAAACCCGTTATAAATCAAGAAGAAGCGGAAATCGTAAAAGAAATCTTTTCAAAGTTTGCCAATGGACATTCGGGGAAATCTATTGCCGACGACCTTATTGCAAGGGGAATACGCACAAAGACCGGTCATTATCTTGATTCTAAAAAGCTCTACAAAATTATTGCCAATACTAAATACATTGGCAAGGTACAGCACGGCGATACTGTTTATACAAACATCTACCCTGCAATCATTGACGAAACAACTTGGCAATCCGTCCAAAATATCCGCAACGCCAATAAACATAAGCCCGGAAGTAAAAAGCCAAAGTTTGGTTTCCTATTATCCGGAAAGCTTATTTGCGGTGATTGTCGAACTTTTATGGTTGGCGAAAGTGGAAAAAGCAAAAACACAGATATTTACAAATACTACACCTGCCTTTCACGTCGTAGGAAAAAAATGAAATGCGAGTTAAAATCCGCACAAAAAGAATGGCTCGAAAATATAGTTATCCAAACTACTTGGAAACTCCTTGCGGAAAATGGGGCTCTTGATAATCTAATAGACGCAATCTATAAGAAACATCAAACGGAAAACAAAGAATCAGCTCTAATCAAATCTTTGGAAAAGCGGCGCGACGAAGCCTTAAAATCTTCTAACAATTTGATTTTGGCTATTGAACAAGGAATAATCACTGAGCAAACAAAGTTAAGGCTTAAAGAGTTGGAAAAGCAAATATCCCAATATGACTTTGACATTGAGCAAGCAAAACAACGCAACTACTCTTATCTTACGCCAGACAAAATTAAAGCATACTTTAATAAAATAATTTGTGGCGACATAAATGACGAAAGCGTGCAAAACCATATTATCAAATACTTTGTACGTGAAGTTATATTATATAATGATTATTTAGTAATTACGTACAACTTTACTGATAAGTTCGTAAAGAAGAAAACTACGCCCGACGATATAGAAGAAATCGAACAAGAAATAGAACAATTAAAAAATAGCAACTTTAATACTGATTTGTGTTTGTACAAGCAAGTCCCCACTCCGCCAAAAGGTCACGATTAATTCGTGACCTTTTTATTTCTGACGCGAAAATCTATTCGTCGCTCTGTTCGCTTATTTATAAGCTATGTGTGTTACTTTTTGAAATATTTTTGATTGCGGCTATTAGGATTATTCGGTTGGGTCATTTCTACAAGTCCTTGCTCCATAGCAGGTCTAAGATACGCGTCGCGAAACGTTTGACCTCTCGTCAATCCTAACTTCCCCATAATTTCTTTTGCGCTCATAGGTTCATAGCTCATTACTTCTAATAATCTCTTAACCTTATCGGATAATTTTATCTCTCCGCCAATTTCCACTAACGCATCGCGAATTACCTGCAATAAAAACTCAACAAATACTGCGCAATCGCAGGCCTTATCCGCCGCTGATAATACTTCATAATAACCTTGTTGACGTTCTTTTATCAAAGTTTCTATTGGTAGATATATAAACATTGGCTTATCAATTGATAATAACAACGTATGCCACATTCTCCCCATTCGTCCGTTTCCGTCTTGGAAGGGATGTATAAACTCAAATTCGTAATGGAACACGCATGACTTTATTAGCATAGGTAAATCGGATTCTTCTACCCATTTTAATAAATTCTCTATATGCCTTCTTACAAATTGAGCAGGCGGAGCCATGTGTATTAGTTTACCGCCATTGAAGACCCCAACTCCTCCGCTTCTGAATCTACCGGCTTCCTGAACAAGGTCTTGCATCATAATTCCATGAGCAAATAATAAATGGTCTATGTTGAATGGATTTAGATGCAGTATTTGCTCGTATGCTTCAAAAGCATTTTTTACCTCTTGAATTTCATTAGGCATTCCGAATACGCGCTTGCCATTGATAATTGCCGTTACTTGTTCTAAACTCAACGTATTGTTTTCAATTGCAAGTGAAGAGTATATTGTCTTTATTCGATTCTCTCTTCTTAAATGCGGATTTGAATCCATTCTTTCGCTCACGTGAATTCTACCTATAATCTCACTTATTTCAGCTACTAAGCTAATTATCTTTCCGGTTACTTTGAACGGCGGTTCATATTTATCCATAAAATGCTCTCCTTTTATGAAATTATATCACATATCTAAAGATAAAGCAACTACTTAGACGCTTCTTCGCCGCTTTCTTAGACGGTTGTTAAACGGTTTCTTAGCCAATCCATGATTGACGTTCATTAAGCTTATTAAACATGCTACTCTTTGAGGTTAATACTGATTTCTAGTATGCCCAAAAAAATTCTTCTTGTGCATCATACTCATTCAAAATTTTTCTTATAAATGCTACGCGCCGCCTTGCGGCGACGCGTAGTAGAGTTGGCTAAATAGAGAGGGCCAACTCTAGATATGAATAAGGCTTAAGAATAGTTTTTGTCGTATCAAACATATAATAGCGGCTAAGCCCCAGTCAATATTATTTGTGTCAACTTTTATTGACATTATGTCACTTTTTGTTTACATGTGGAGATTTTAAGCGATTTTTAGCCTAAAATTGCTCAATAAAAAAATAAAGGGGGCAATTTGCATTGCTCCCTTTTGCATTTAATTTTATAGATCTGTGCAGTGAATTTTATTTTACTACTTTGCCATTGATGTCTATTAAAACAGTCTCAGTTTCTTTTGATGCCCAATCTTTTTGATCGAACTTATACCTTACCCTTGCTCTCCAATATCTCTGCACTCCGTCGATAGGCGCAGTCGTCTCTAGCGTCTTATTTATATTCAAATCGCCGATATATTTTTGACTCTCAAGCGTCATATTCTTGTAGCTTTCTTGATAAGTAAGCGAAGAATACAATTCTACGTACACCTGTATAGTAGATGGTCCAAGCGTAAACTCATTTTTTGCTTGCGCCCACACCGTAGTACCCGTAACGCCCAATCTAATCGCCATTCTTGCGTATATACCCAATGGGTCAGCATCAGGCGTTGGATCTGCCGTCGCTGCGCTTGCAGTATTTCCCATCGTACACAACGCTACGCATCCCAACAATACCGAAATGACCATAAGACACAATATCGTCTTTGTCAAATAATTCTTTCTGTTTTCCATAACGTACTCCTTTTATATTTTATAGATTTACACCATTGCTTTTATCATTTAGTTTCTTTTTATTAACTACAGTCTTGCAAATCAATACTACTCCCAAAACAACACTGGCTGATATGGAGACTCCAAACATAATCCACCCAACATTCTCCATACTAAAATTCCAAATATCGAATTTTGATACTGATACCGTACCTTCAGGGTCATTTGTCGATGTAATATTGCCAACAATTATTAATATTATTCCAAACAATAAAGCAATCAAAATCACTATTGCCGCTATAGTAAGCTTTGCCTTTGGAGACAATGTCTTTTTCTCTTTCGCGACTTCATCGGCGGCAACTTCTGCCATAGCTTGATCGATTTTAACGTCAACCATTAGCTGATCCAATCCTACGCCAATGGTTTCACTAATCTTTTGCAATTTATCGGATTGCGGCATGGCTTCTCCGCCCTCCCACTTTATAACAGTTTGACGAGTCACTCCGATTAGCTTGGCAAAATCTTCTTGTGAAACTTTATTTTTATTCCTCCACTTAAAAATCTTATCGCCAAGATTGGTATTTCTCTTTTTCATAATTCCTCTTTTGTAATATAACAGTATTATAGCAGCAAAACCTTTAAATAGCAATTATTTTCTATTGATTTTTAATATTTTTTCTTATATTCCACTACGTAATACGATAATAAATAAACCGATAGGAATTCCCTATCGGTCTATTGTCTACAAAATCAAAGACTGTGATTATTTCTTTTTAGAAGTCGTCGAAGTTGACTTACTAGCCGTCGTAGGCTTCTTTGCTGTCGAAGCCGTCTTGCTCGCAGTAGGCTTTGCGGTCGCATTAGATTTGCTTGCGGTAGTCTTACTAGCCGTAGCGGCTGGCTTTGCAGCGGAAGTAGTCTTCGTTGCGGCGACTTCCTTTTTAGCAGTCACAGCCTTGCTTGCAGTCGGCTTTGCCGCTGTGGTCTTACTTGCGGTTGATGCTGACTTTGTTACGCTAGCCGTAGGTTTGCTTGCTGTAGCCGTCGTAGATTTGGTCGCCGTCGGCTTATTTACTTTTGTAGGCGCTGACTTTGTCGTAGCAGTCTTTGCCTTAGACTTAGCGCCTGCGGTTGCGACAACCCTATTATCGTCTTTCTTTTTCTTCATTATAAAGAATACTGCAAGAGCGACTGCAACTACAACGACTACCGCAACGGAGCAACCTATCAAAATTGCAGCCAAGTTTGACTTAGGTGGGTTCGCATCATCGCCAAAAGCAAACGCTTCGCCGTAGGAAATAGTCATGCCCTTTTCCGCATAGTTCGTTGCGAATTCTTTTGCCATAAACGAAACCTCTAGCATATTGCTTGATTGGATATCTTTTTTGGCTAACGTGAGCTTGCCGTCGCTGTAATTATTAGCGTCGACTACTTTGCCGTTGAGACGAACGCAAGCAATTGCATATCCCTCGTCGGGAGTAATATCGTAAGTAATCTTGTCGCTTACCTCGCTGATACCGCTCTTTCCTTCAGCCGTGATAGTTCCGCCAATTTCGCCGTTGACGTACGCGTATACGTTGGCTGTATTGCTTTGCGTCACGACAGAACTTGTATTCTTAACTTGCACGACTGTAAACGGCGAGAAGCTTGTAACCTTGGCGATAATACCGTATTGGTTGATGATTACGGGTATTTCCTCAACGCCAGTTATGTTGCCCTTGTTGTCAGTCTTGTAGTGATAAATCTTAAATGTAGTGCCTTCGTCGTCAGCGTCGTATCCTTCGGGGAATCCAAAGGCAACTTGCATATAAGTACCGTTGGGGATTTTTGGCACTACTCCGCAAATGTTAAGATTTATTTCGTAAGAGGAAGACGAAACTATATCTTCTGCCTTTATGCCCGTATCGCTCTTCAACGTTTGATCCATCTCTTTTTCTCTGACGGTATCGGTTTTGCTTGCCACAAGTATGAGCTGACTGCGTTGACTCTCTGCAAAATACTTGCCGTTTTCGTCCTTAAAGTCGGTTACGGACACGTCGGAGGTATCCAACAAATTGGGCGCTCCGTAAACTTTCATATAAAGTTGACCGCCAGGCAACATCTTGTTGCATATAATACTTTCGCCGGCAAAAGAATAACTAAACGAATATGGCGCTTTTTTGGATTGCGCTCCGATAAGACCTACAGGAGTAAAGTAATACCTTGCGTAATCATGTATGTACATTTTGCTTGGCGTGAAAGTAAATGTCAACGTCTTGTCGCTGTCCCATTTAAAGTTTGTAATCTTAGAATTCTCTTTTATCGTATCGTTGCCGCGCGAAGAAAAGTAATCAAGACTTATCGTATCCGTCGTAAAGCCTGCGTCAAGTTCCAATTTCTCAGAGTATACTATCTTGATGTCATAAGTTTGATCGACAGGTAGAGGCGCTGAGTTACTTGGATAAGCCGACGTTACGCCCGGGGCTGTAACGTACGAATTAAATCCTTCGTTGTGATAAGGAGCGGTAGGCTTAATCCAGAAGTCATCGTCAGTGAGTTCTTTCATATTATAAGATACGATAACGTCTCCCATATACGCGTCTCCGTTGGGAGCAATCTTCAATAATGCAAACTTGACGTACTGAATCTGTGTGGAAACTTCCATTTTTACCTCGGTGTCGGTAATAGGGAAATATTCCTCTTCCATCGCTTTATTCATGGCAAGAAAATTCATCCAATCAGTCCATATCATTTTGTTATCATCTTTATAGTAAGCATAACTGTACGCCAAATACTTGCCTTCTGCCTCAAGTTTTTCTGCGCCCTTGCCTTCGTAAGAAATGCTTAAATTCAAATACTTGCCAAGCTCCGCATCTGTAACGTACGTGCCTATTACCGTCATTCCGTTTTCATCCGAGTCTACGCCGTAATCGTAAGGCTTCAATGCCGGACTTTTCAATTCAAATCCCGACGACGATACGGTATTGTCCTCAACGTGCGTATTAAACAGCGTTTGTTCGCCTACCAATATCCACGGATTGCCAACGCTGGTCGCATTGTAGGTTACGTCTACTGCGTACCACATGCCGTCCACTTGAACGTGATTCCACATGTGCGGAACGCGACTGCCGTCTTCCTTTTCGCTGCCGTAACCCGCTACGCATACGCAAGGTATTCCTAGTCTGTCCATAACGGCTTTAAAGCTCTTTGCATAGCCTTCGCAGACAGACTCACAGTTGACCAACGCTCCGTATGACGTGAATATATAATCTGCCTTTGGAGTGTCGACGTTGCGATCTCCCTCAACGACCGTGCCGTATCCGTACGTGTTATTTTTGCTAATATAATCGTTGACATATTCAACCTTCTCTTTTACGCTGCTCAAATTCTTTGCGCCGTCTACGATTTCATTAACTTTGTTCTCATACTTGGTTATCGCTTCGTCAACCAACGCTTCGGTATTGATTGAGCCTCTATACATTGTCAAAGCTCTGCTAGAGTCGAGATAAGCAACGTATTCGCCGTCTTGCATACCTGCAGTAATCGAAGTATTGAAGAGGTCAACGTAGAACAAATCGGGATGGTCCATATAGAACGCGTCGCGTCCCATACCGAACGCCTTGACAAATTTATTGTCGTCTCTGCCGCCTACGTACGCTTGAACTTCGTCTTTGGTAACAACATTATTGGCAACCAAATTATATTGAAGTTTACCCTTTTTAAATTCGCCGTTGTTCGCAAGCGTCTCGAATGCCTTGTAAAATCTCTCGGCAATCTTATCGTTAGAGATTTGATCATAATAATATTTGTAAGCGTGATCGCTGTCTGTGTCAGCCAAAGCGTAATCGCCGAGTATCAAACACGACCCGACAATCATCGCGATTGCTATTACCAAAACCGTCGTCAAAACGCTTACGCGCTTAGTTAAAGATTTCATAAAACCTCCAAATTATTTTGTTCTTAATATTATACACAATTTTGCAAGAATGCGCAAGTTCTTTGATACCATTTTACGCTTGGACATTAAATCAATACCGCCCATACGGACGGTATCGAATTAGGTTATTATGATATTCGCGAGTGACAAATTAATCTATGCCGTATTGCTTGCACAACGCATCGGCTATTTTGTCGTACTGCTGTTGCGTAGCTGTATTCTCAACGGAATCTTTAAGCGCGCGCAAATACTTAAAATCAATACTGTCAAATTCGTATTGCACTTTTGCAAAACACTGTTTTACCGCGTCTTGAGCAGTCAAACTATAGCATTCGTCGCTGTCAGACTTTTTGTATTGTACCTCGCCTTGTAACTCTACGCTATCGTGGCTGGAGTTGCGACTTACAAACATAGCTTCGCCGTCCGTGTCTCCATATACGTAATACATAGGTTTTCCGCAGCTCATTATAATCATCTTTGCGGAAAATTTACTGTCGCTTACGTAGTCTATATCCCACTTATATACGTTTTCGCCGTCTTTTTCGTCATTGCTATATAGATATGCCGTGATATGCGTACCCTTAGACAAAACGACTACATAAGCCTTAGCCGGCGAAGCGTTGGGGCTATTAATCTCGATAGGCATTCCGTAAATTTGATTGGTTTCGCAGATTTGACAGATAAGTTCGCCGTAAGCGCGAGTCGCAAGGAAATTCCTCAACGCAAATTCGTTGATTTGCTTATCCTCAATAACTTCTTTGCCCTCTACGGTATCAGCGTAGTCGTAGATCTCTTTAAGCGCGACGGGTTTTTCAAATCCCTTGTCTTCGCCGCTTGCAGACTCGCCCGACAATACAGCCATCAATGAGGCGGTATTTTTCAATCTTCCGCTAAACTCGTTGAGCACTGCCGTCATTACGCTCCTGAACTGTTGGATTTGGTTTACTTGACTTACGCTTCCGCTTGGTGCGCCGCTACCTATCTCTCCGCTGGGATTTCCTGCGTCGGGAACGTTGTTGCCGTCGCATGCATTGAACGCAACAAGCATACTAATAATGCAGACTAAAGCCATTATTACGGTAATTTTCTTCTTCATTTTTCTCTCCTTTCCTACAATTTTTTATTCTGGAATTTTACAACAAAAGTATACTTTTACTGACCTAAATTATTGACAAAAAAATCATCATGAATTATAATGAAATTGCAAAAAAGCTATGCTTTCAGAGCCTTCCAAGAAAAGTATACTTTTTTTGGAAAATTTTTTTAACCGTTATTTTTTCAGCGCCAAAACGTAACTTTCGTCAATTCTCCTATATATTTCCTGCAATTCAAGCGATCCGTCAAGACATATCGTTATCCACGATTTTTTGTTCATGTGATAGGCGGAAAAATATCTTTTGCCGTCAATGACTTTCTCCACTTCCTGCTGACTCATACGCAAATCTAATATCTCGATTTTTTCTTCGCCGTCAAGTCCAAGTTTGTTTTTTGCCACTGTCAAAAGCGCGCCGTACCATTTTTTGTTATCTTTTCTGCGCCAAATTGCGTTGTCATCGAATTTCTTCCACAAAAACTCCAACTTGTCGCCGTATTTATTCCTCACGTACTCGATAACGGCTTGGGAGTATTTGCTCTTAAATACCCGCTCAATGCAGCACTTATCTGCAATATCCTCCAGAACTCTTTCGTACTCTCCTCTGACTTCGCCAATAAAACTGCCCACTGCGTCCTCGACCAAAAACAGCGTGTACGGCTCTTGCGTAGACAAATCCATGACCTCAGTGTTGATATTGCCGTCTATATCTATATATATTGACAAAGTCATCTGACCGTCAACAACGTCAGTGCTATACGCGTACTTTTCTTTGTCAAACACAAAGCCGTATTTCAACAGTTTGTCAAAATCTATTACCTTTTTTCTGAAAATCTCTTGGATTATTTTATTCATTTTCGTCTGCAAAGTCGGCTTTCGTAGGCTCGTCGTCTTGCGCCTCTGGAGTAATATCGTCGGCATCTTCAGCGGTAACTTCGCCATCTCCTTCGCCGTCTTCGGGCTTGATTTGCTCTGCCTCGCCGTCAACCGAACTGTCGGCGTTTTCTTCGCCTACGACGTCTTCCAACATATTGAGCGAACCTTGCTCGTTTGCTATCTCTTCCGCATTGATTGCAGTAGCCTTGAGCTGTTCTACTATCTCCGCGTGTTTCTTCTTATTCAAATCATAGAATAGCAAACATATTAGCATCAAAGCGCTGGATACTGCAGACATCCACAACGCTACGTTGCCGTAATTCTCCGCTATCTTGATAAGTTCTTCGGAAAGAATATTGTTAGAGCCTTCCACAACTTGATAATTGGCAGGATTGAATTTCATCTTGGATTGGATAGCCGCAGGTATCAATGCAGCCACTTGCGACACTACCAATGGCAATTGATATGCAAAAGTCTGAATAAATCCCTCAAGTCTGTATCCGCTCTTTGCCTGCTGCAAGTCGCCTATCTCAGAAAGAAGAAGAGGTTGCAAACTGCCTAGACAGTTGAACAATGATACGAATCTTATTATCGTAATGACGTACGGAGACCAGCTGCCTTGCGGGAAATGCTGGAATCCAATCAACGCGCAAACCAAGCTGGCGCTTAGGTTGCATATCTGCCAGAAAATCAATATGGTACGGTTGTTGAACTTTCTCGTCATCCAAGGAAGCAGTATCATATTGGGAGTTGCCGCAAAGCCTACGACAAGCGAAAGACCGCCGAATATTACCGCAGCAGACGCCATGTCCTTTGCATATTTTACTCTGGCTATTACTTCCCAGCTCAAATCTATCGTATTCTTCAGACAGCCCAAACAAAGCGCCAAAGTAAATATCATGAGCGGCTTGTTTTTGACTATCATCTTCAATCCTTCGATTGTAGATACCTTTTCTTTTTTCTTCTCTTCCGGAGTTACGAATACCCTTTCTTTTACGCCGATAAGCGCAATCGTCAAAGCAATACCCACTACAGCGCAAAATATTGCGTATATTCTTGCCGCGCCGACGTCTCCGTTGCCGCCCCACTTTACGAATACGCCCTTGAGCGCATTCATTATCGTTGGCGCAAAACCAATGACAAGTCCTATCGGCGACCATATATCCGCTCTCTCCTGTTGATTGGGAGTTATTACTCCCGGGAACATATTAAAGGTGTTGTACCATAAATTCCACATCAACAACGTAGGCGTACACAGCATATATACGTATATTATTCTTTGCGTTTGACTGAGATTCTGCGGAGACCATACCGCAGCCGCGCCCAAAATTGCAACGATGGGAGCTAAGAAAAGTATGTACGGCTTGTATCTTCCAAACTTTGTTTTAGTACGCTGCAGCATTCTGCCGTAAAAAGGGGTAATTATAAGAGCAAGTACGCTTGCAACCAAATACATTATCGTCGCATGCAACGTTCCGCTGTCGCCCATATTATAAAGAAGCGGTATATAGCCGACCGTGACGTAAATTGACACGAGGTTGGCAATAAAGCTTATGCCGAGACTTGATACTCCAAATCTTAATACCTCTTGCAAATTAAGAAATCTGCCCTTTGGAGGTTCTTTCCAAAACCTTTTAAGATTGTTGCCCAAAGCTGCCGCTCTTTTGGCAAAATTTTTGTCTGAAGCAGTTTTTTTACTCATAATACCCCCGCATATCTATAGATAATATATTTATTATATATTTAATAAGGGATGATAGTCAATAACAATTTTAATAAAACTTTAATACTTCTTTAATACTTAAATTCTGTCTTTGTTTTGCTCTATGAATTGCCGCGAATATACCTTGGGCAAATCGCTAGCTCTAAGCAACTTCCAAAACTTGCTTGCGACCTTTAATTTGTCTTTATACCCGCCGTTGATTTCGTCAGCGCAAAAGTCCTTTAAAAACTTATTCCATTGGCAACTTGAGTTGTCGTACTTTGCGTAAGTCTTCTTGCCCAGTTTAATATCCAACAAATCTCCAAGCGTAAAACTGCCGTCGCCATTTTCTTTGACAGCCTTTGCCGTCGCAACCATATCAGCCGTAAACTTAAAATTCTTATCTCCCGTCTGCGAAATAAAAAATTCTCGAAATCTTTGTCCAAATGTAAATCCGCATTCAATGAGACTTGTGTCTAAAGTCAATTGCTTTTGCGTAGAGGGTTGCGATTTGACTTGCGGCGCGTGCGCAATAATCACTCCGTCAAAATACGATCTTATTATCTCGTTGAGTCGGCTTTTACCGCCGACGTACTCCAATCCCAAGCCTTTGCAAATGGCTTGCAACTCTTCTCTGTACCAATAATATTTGCTAAACTCTTCATAAGAGTTGATGTCTTGGAATTTAGGTCTTTGCATATTTATATTGTAACATATAAAATTGTTTTTTCAAATATATTTCAAAAAATTTAACCCGCATATTCTCTCAAATAAAGTATATACAGGTTAGACAAAAACTTGGTGGAACTGAGGGGAGTTGAACCCCTGTCTGAAAAAGCTCATACGACACTTTCTACACGCTTATTGAACATATATTAGTCCCTGGCGTCCTCTATTCACGGAGAGACGTTTTGGCAAGCCTTTAATCTTGTCGGACGGTAAAGGCGTGCGCGCCCGACCCTGTTCCACTGATTGATGCCGCTATCCGAGCCGTGGATTCTCGGGGCGACAGGCTACGGCCGATTAGGCAGCGAAAGCCAATTCTTTATTGTTGTTTGCGTTTAAATTTAATTTTCCGTTTTTACGAAGTCGAGCCTTCGGCGTGCTTATCCCGTACCTACTTCCCCATCGAATCCGGTACAGCCCCATAAATATAGGTAACAATGGTATTATATGTATAAAATATCGTTTTGTCAAGATATTTTTTAAATCAGTCTTTAGACTTGTAATACAGACCGCAATGACAGTATCCCTCAAAATTGGGATCGGCTATCTGCTCTCTGAACTCCTTGCATACGCATTTGTTCTCTTCAATCATTTGTACTCTGCAAGGACAATACCCGCCTCGAGCTTTTAGTCCTTCTTTAATTGCGTCGACTATTTCTTTGTTTTCGTTGAACCTTACCATATATCCTCTCTGTCGAGATCTACGCGTGTTTTACCTTTGAGACTTGCGCAAATCGCTCAGCTATCTTAATATTATTGCGCGCATAAGCCTTTTTATACTTAAATTGCATCAACAGATAATAACTTGCAAGATACAATATATCTACAGACAACCACGTGCATGGATTGGATACGCACAATCCCAAATAGTTCCAGAATTTGACGAACAAGAACGACGTGAGTATGCGCATGCCCAACTCTATAAATCCGCCTACCGTCGTAATCAAGCTATAACCCATACCCTGCAATGCATTGCGGTATACGTAGATGATTGCAAGACAGATATAGAACAAACCTTGCCACAAAAGGAATTGTTTGGACAAATCAAGCATTTGAGAACTTGGATTCTCAATAAAGAGTCCCGTCAACAAATCAGAGCCAAAGTACGCCAACAAGCCTGTGACTATCGCAAGTCCTACGCTGACTACCATAGCTTGATTCACGCCCTTGTCGATACGCTTGATTTCGCCTGCGCCGAAGTTTTGACCTACGTAAGTTGCAACCGAAGTTCCCATAGCCACAAGGGATTGCGTGATAAGGCTGTCTATTTTGCTTGCCGCAGTAAACGCGCTGACGTAGACCGTACCAAACGTGTTGATGACGAATTGCTGTATCATTATACCTATCGCAATGATAGAATACTGTATCGCCATAGGCAAGCCTATCGTCAAGTGCGCCAAAGCAAACTTAACAGACATCTTGAAATGACGGCGTGAAAGTCTCAATATCTCGTATTTTTTGAACATATATATCAAGCAAGCGACGCCCGAAATCAACTGCGATATTACCGTCGCCCAACCTGCGCCGGCAACGCCCATCTTGAATACCATAATAAATAACAAGTCAAGTCCTATGTTGATGATTGAAGCGATTACTAAGAAGATAAGCGGTATTTTGCTGTCGCCCAAAGCCCTCAATATGCTTGATACCATGTTGTAAAGCATCGTTGCGCCAAGTCCTGCGAATACGATGACTATATAGTCGTAAGAATATTGTATAATATCGCTTGGCGTCCGCAAAAGGCGAAGTATCGGCATGGCGGTAAATACGCTGACGAGCGTCAACACAACCGTCAATACCCCGCACAAAATCATTGACGTAGCCACACTAGACTTGACCTTCTCTTCGTCGTGTCCGCCGAAATATTGACTCGTCTTTACTGCAAATCCTGCCGTAAGTCCCTGCACAAAACCAATTATCAAAAATGCAAGAGAGGTAGTTGCGCCAACGCCTGCAAAAGCAAATTCGCCCAAAGTGCGTCCGACGATGATATTGTCAACCATGCTGTAAAGTTGTTGAAATATGTTACCGATAAATATCGGCAATGCGAATAGTAAAATCTGTTTGAGCGGTCTGCCCTGCGTCAAATTCCTGACCATAGTCTACTCCGAATTAAGAACTATAATTTTCCCACCTCTCAACTCGTGTCAACTAATCTATCTATTAACCGTATGTCATTATACTACTTTTATAAAAAAAGTAAAGAAAAATTATGCAGATTTTTTTAAATTTTTTCAATTATAAATTATGCGCCCAAAGCATTCTGCTTCAAGCGCATAACAAGTATGGTATGGGGGATAAAAAGGCTACGTTTCGTCAAGTAGATACTTATACTAAACTGGTTTTATTGAGTATTACGTTGCTTATAGCGCCGAGACCTACTGCAAATATTGCTCCGCCGGCAAGCGTCATAATTACGTGTATGAAATTTGCGTTGAGCGGCGTCATCATAGGTATCATCATGAACATGAACGCTCCCACACCGCAAGCGAGAAGTATCGAAAGCCAAGTGCGCTGTTTTGCTACAAGAGCAAACGTCAAGAATATTGCAACGAATGCCATGACAAGGAAGATTTTGGAGAACAAACATGCCACTATTCCGCCTGCGTTGAAGCCTGTCATTGTAAACGGAAGTCCAGCAATTGCTCCGCCTATCATTGCTCCAATGAAATACGCAAGCATCATAATTGCGCCGCCAACGAAGCATACAAGGGTTTTGGAGAAAACGTAATCCACCTTTTTCGAACGAACGGTAAACAAATTCTTTGCATAACCGCTTCTGAAATCTTCTGCTGTAAATACGCATACGAGCACGGCAATCATAAAGTACATCAAGTTCATATTGCACATAGTCGTAAGATCCATAGACATATCTGCGCTTTCTCCGCCGCTGACGGAACTTATCGCTTGCCAAACGTTGGTAAACATTGCCGCCGCTTCCTCGCCGGTGTTGGGATCTGCTCCGCCCATCGTAGACGTCATTACCAATATGAGTATCGGAAGCGCAAAACTAACTGCCGCCATAATATAGACCATCGGCATAGTGAACATTCTCTTAAAGTCCACTTTGAGCATAGTCCTCAATCTTTTTGCAAAAGTAGTTTTTTCAAACTTAGTTTCCATTTATTTACCCTCCTTCATCAAATCAATGTAGTACTCTTCCAAGCCGATTTTACTTGTCTTGATTTCCGCTACCGCAATACCAAGTTGTTTATACAGATAGTCCACGACTTCTTCGGCGGATTCGGCGTCGTAAATACGGATATACTCTTCTTCGTCGACTTCGACGCGGGAATACTTTTGTTTGAGAGCCTCCTTTGCCACCGCAATATCTTTAACTTTGAGCGCAACGTAGGTAGGACAATTTGCATTCAACTCTTCGGCTGTCATCTCGGCTATCATCTTACCGCCGCGCACGATTCCGTAATGCGTCGCTATCTTTTCGAGCTCGCCGAGTATGTGCGACGATATTACTACCGTGCAGTTATAGTTTTTCGTAACGTCGGTAAGTACTTCGCGCATAATTCTCATACCGTCCGCGTCAAGTCCGTTGATAGGCTCGTCGAGTATTAAGAGCGTTGGATTGCCGAGCAAGGCAAACGCAATTCCTATACGCTGTTTCATACCTAGCGAACAGTTTTTGTATTTGTTGCTTGCCGAGCCTTCCATATGAACGACTTTTAGTACTTTACGCACCTCTTCCGCCGCATTCTCAATACCCAAGTTTGCCGCTTGCAACATCATATTGTTCCATACGCTGTAATTTGGGAAACAGCCCGGTTGCTCGATAAGCACTCCGACCTTTGCTCTGACGTCTTGGTCCTTGTAATCTCTGCCAAACAGTTTTACTTCACCGCCGCTTGGAAGTATAAGTCCGCAAATGATCTTTTCCGTCGTGGATTTACCAGAGCCGTTCTCGCCTATAAATCCATAGATCGCGCCCTGCGGTACGGTCATATTAAGTCCCGCTAAGGCTTGCTTTTGACCGAAGTTTTTAGTTAAGTTTCTTATTTCTATTGCATTCATATTACACCTCTTAATAACAGTCGCGCTTGTTGAGAATAAGCGTGCCGAGTACGTTGTAGATAACTGCCCATACAACCGAATTCATCAAACATATAACCAACGTCAAAGCGTTGCTTGTAAGGCAAGCGTACACCGACGAGCCGTATAAGAATATGTTGAGAGCGGGCGTATTGCCGATAACCGCAGCCGCGCCGATGATTGGAATACCTGTACCGAGTACGAAGCACAGCGCAATGGATATGCCAAACTTAGAGCGGAAGATTACGTTGATGAAAGTATACAAACTTGCCCAACCCAAACTCATAATAAATTTGCCGAGTATTGCGCAAATCAAAGAGCCTGCGTTAATTTTGAACGGCAATCCCGTAGCCGCGCCTGCAATCATACCGCCGATCATATAAGTTACGCACATACATACCATTGAGAATGCGCCAAGCATAGTCTTGGAAATCATATAGTCTTGCTTCTTTGCATGAGTTGTAAAGAGTTGTTTTACGTATCCGCTCTTGTAATCGTGTCCGATAAATATCGAAATCATTATACCGCCGAAGATGTATACCATATTCATATTAGCGTAGTCGCCCATATCGCTTATTATATACATCGGCTTGCTGGCGGCGATAATCTGCCAAGCGTTGGAGAACATACCTGCCGTCTCCGCGCCTTCTTCTCCGCCCATTGCGCCCATAGATACCAGCGCAGGAATCAAAGCGGCAATGAAAAGAAAGATATACAAAAGCGGCGTATGGAACAGACGGTAGAAGTCCACGCCCAACATGCCTTTGAGTCTTTTGAAAAAGCTCGGTTGATCGAATTGCAACATAGCTTTATTTTCCATAATTACGCTTCCTCCTTCTTTGACATAAGTTGAATATAGTATTCTTCCAATCCAACTTTGTTCTTCTCGACTTCGCTTACCTTGTGTCCGCTGTCCAACAAGTGCTTGACTATGCTTTCCGTATCTTCCACGTCGTATACGCGGATATAATCATCCTCAAAACGCACGTCGTCGAATTTGCTTTTCAAAACCTTTATTGCCTCCTGCATATCACCCGTTTTAAGCGATACGAACACACGGGAACGAGCGTCCATTTCTTTCGCCGACATTTCTTGTATCAATTTACCTTGACGGATGATACCGTAGTGCGTTGCTATCTTCTCAAGCTCGCCCAATATATGCGACGAGATAAGTACGGTACAACCCAAGTTCTGCGTAATGTCCACTATGATTTCACGCATTATTCTCATACCGTCGGTATCAAGTCCGTTGATAGGCTCGTCCAAGATAAGCAACGCCGGATTGCCAAGCAATGCCATTGCGATACCTATACGCTGTTTCATACCCAGCGAACATTTCTTAAATTTGAGTTTGGCATTGTCTTCCATACGTACTATTTTGAGTACCCTTTGAATTTCTTCTGCGCGGTTTTTTATTCCCAAATTCAAAGCTTGCATCATAAGGTTTGCATATACGCTTGAATTGGGAAAACACCCCGCGCTTTCAATCAATGCGCCTACTCTTACCCTTACTCCTGCGTCCGTGTAGGGTTTGCCGAACAACTTGATCTCGCCTTTGTCTGGAACAAGGTGTCCGCAAATAAGTTTTTCCGTCGTAGACTTGCCCGATCCGTTTTCGCCGATAAAGCCGTAAATTGCGCCTACGGGAACAGTCATATTCAAACTGTCAACCGCGTGCATACCGCGAAAACTTTTGGTCAAGCCCTTGATTTCTATTGCGTTCATTTTTATCCTCCCATTTGTTTTGCAATAGAATAATAAGATAAATATGTTTGAGTTTTGTTGAATAAATTTTTAAATTTTGTAAGTTAAATGTTAATAAAATGTAAATCTTATAAATAATATAAAAAACTCCCATCCAGTTTGGCGGGAATGAAGTAGCGCAGTCATATTTTTAAATATACGCATAGAAAATCTTAACTTGTTGGACAAAAAAATAGGCTAGGCACGTTTTAAATTTGCCTAGCCTACCTTTGAGTTCAACTTAATACTCGAATTTAACTACCATTTCGTGATAGCGTACCACGTCGGCTTTAAGAACGAGTTGGGTATTGACCTTATCTTTCTTGGTGTAATAGGATATAACTTCTTCGTTGTAAATCTCGAGGGAGTTAATTCTATTCTTACCCTTGCTGTAAAGCACCGTCAAACGGTCGTTGTTCATACCGTATACGTTGTCCCAATTATAGGATATGTCTTCGCCGTAGTTGGACCAGTACTTCTTACCGCTTTCTTCGTTGAGGGCTCTGGTAATAACCTCGCCGTCTTTGTCAAGCACTTTTCTCGACTCTATTCTCATAAAGTGAGTGTAGATTCTGAAATTATCGCTTGCGCTGATACCGTTTTGCGTAATAGACTCTTTATCGACGTTGGCTTTGATAAAGTCAATGGGATTAAATCCGTCTGCAAGATCCCCGCTCTCTTTGCCGTCTTCTACCTTGAAATTGAGAACGTCGAGTTTCTTGAATTTCTTTTCGTAATTCTTGACTTTATCTTTGTTGTTGTAATAAGTCTTTCTGTCGGTGTCTTCAAAAGTAGTCGTCTTGACAGTATAATCGCCTTTATTGTAATTGATCTCAAAGTACATAAAATGAACGTACTCTTTTGCGCCGGACGGCCAACCTGCATTCTTATCGTCGCCTCTGACAATACAGTTGTTGACGGAAGTACCGTCGTCGCCCGTCTTTCTATAGTACGTGAAAGCGTACATAAAGTTTGCTTTCCAAGCCTTGTCAAACAAAGTAGAAGTAAGCGAGTCAAGCGTAGTTACGGATTTGGTCACTGCTTTAGCGGCTTTGTCATAGTATGCTTTTTCTTTCTCCTCCGCGCTCTTGCAGCCTGCGAATAGGCAACAAGTCATTACGACGAGCAAAAGCATAGAGGTAATCAACAAAAATTTCTTTTTAGCTTTCATTATTTTTCCTCCTTATCTTGAGCTTCTGCCGTAGGCGTAGCGTCGGTGGTAACTTCTTCTTTAATAGCATTGAGCTCTTCTTCAAGTTCTTCCTTTCTCTCTTCTTCAGCGACTACGGAATATACGTCGGTTTCGCCTTTGGTCTCTTCGTCAACGATACCCTCGAGTCTCTTTGCGTCTTCGAGTCTCTTGACGGCAAGTCTGCCCTGTATCTCCGCCATCTTCTTACCGCTGAGCTTATAGAATATGATAGGCACGATAGAAATCAAGTTGAGTACCGCAGGTATTATCGTATATATCGAGAACAAACCGAGTTTAGTAAAGTCTGACTGAACCGGCGTATGGTCGTTAAGGAACGGCAACGCTTGCGAGAATCCAAAGAACACGAGCAAGTAACTCATGGTGTAATCCTTAAATCCCGAAGAAATCTTTGAACGCAAACTCATAAGCGAGAATGTAATACCTTCGCATCTGTCGCCAGTCTTGTCTTCCCAATAGTCAAGCGTATCGGTAGCCATAAGGTGAGGAATAACGTTGAGTATACCTACAGGTATCATTGCTATAAACATCAATGCCGCAACGAGTATCCACGACTTACCGCCTATGATATATATTAAGAATATCAGCGCCAAAGCAGCCGAGTGCCATATCGTCGCCAATATAAACAGCTTTTTACTGTCCATCAACTTACGAAGTTTTGGCGCAAGCATCATACCGATCATTGACGCAATTGCTCCCGGTATTGAGAATATAATCTGCAACGAACCTTGAGCGTATATGTAGGACACGACGTATATGATCATTGCCGACACGAAGTTGCGGAAGAACGTCAAAAGATTTGAACATATCAACAGCAAGAACTGTTTGTTTTTGAAAAGATACTTAAATCCTTCGAGTACGTTGGGAGTACGTGAAGTCGGCTCAAGTCTTTCCTTGACAAACTTTGCGCCAAGTACCATAAAGATTGGTCCGAGTATACCGATAATCAACGCCATAAGCATATATGAGTTGGGGTAATTATCATTTGTGATAATAAGGAACAGCGTCAAAAGCACGAGCGCAGACTGCTCTCCTACACTTCCCAAAATACGGCTTATGGAAATAATCTTTGCTCTCTCGTCTGTATTTGGAGAAGCAACCGCAGGCAAACCGTTGAGCGGAACGCCTACTGCTGTACCGAGCACCGAATAGAGCAAATACGTAATCCACATGAATGCGACTTTACCGGTCGCGCCCATCGAAGCGTAAAGGCTGGGCATAAACATTATAATCGTCAGCACGCCCCACGGAACTGCTGCGCCGAACAAATACGGACGCATCTTGCCCCACTTAGTTCTCGTACGGTCAACGATTACGCCCATTATCGGGTCGTTGAGACCGTCGAATATCTTTGACACCAAAAACATAGTACCTACTGCGCCCGGAGCAATACCTACGCATACCGTGTAGAAAAAGAGCAAATATCCTTGCACAAGTCCCGTGACTGCGCTCGACGCGAATTGCGCCAATGAAAAGAATAAGTAGTCTTTCTTTTTAAGGTACTTCTTGTTTGCAAGGTCTTCGCTTGCATTTTGAGGCGCGGCTTCTTCCTGAATAGGCATTACGTCTGCCGGCGTCTCTTGTTGAACGTTTTACACTCAAATTCCTCCCTTTTGCATATTATATTAAATTATTTTATCTCAACTTATTTTTATTATATCAAATATAAATCTATATTTCAATACCTATATTTGTAAATTATCATAACGACGCTGTAATAAAAATATCCAAATCGCCGTTATTTTTGCAACTTCTTGCTAAAGAAATCGCCCTCTGGGTACGCTAGCACGAACGCGCCCGTACTGCTCCAAGCTTGCAACATAGAGCCGTCGGGATGAATTGGCGAGAAGAATTCTATAGGAGTATAGTTGCCCTTCTCCGCGTTGTATTCAAACCATCTCGTAAGCGGATACATATAATCCATACCTCTCATAAGCTTTGCGTACGCGTATACGCAAGAGAGATACGGCCAATCTCCGCCGTTGTGATAATAATAAGGAAGCGAAGACTTTTGCACGATATCTTCGGTATTCTTGTAGAAAGGATATACCGCAAGCGTGCCAAAATCCCCTGCGCCTTGCTCTTTGTTGTTTTTGCTCTCGAGCAACTCTTGCATATTCTTGAGCATTCTGTCTGCTCTTTCTTCGCTTGTCAAACCGAAAAGCACCATTACGACGGTGTCAATCGAGAGGTTGTCCTCCGTAAACTTATCGCTCTTATAGTTGACAAACCACCCCTTTTCCTCGTCCCAAAGCAAGTCGTTGATAGCGCCAATTACCTTGCCGTACATATCGGCGTAATCTTTTGACTTGACTTCGTCGCCGTAGCATACCTTGTATATCTCGCTCATTGCAAAGAGCGCTCTTGCATACAAAGCTTCGTCGTAAGTAACGTAAGTGGATCTAAATACGTTGTCGCACCAATCGCGGCGATTGTATTCTCCGCCCTTGACCAAAAGTCCCATCTCGTCAGTCTCTTTCATCAATCTCTTGAGTACGAGATTAGCGCTGTCAATTACCTTACCCGCCTTGACCTTTTCTTCAAGTATGCTGAAATCTTTGGTATGTACCAAGTAGTCGTAAAGCATGAGCACAAAGAACGACGGCGAATCGTAATGGTCGCCCCAATAATTCTTGAAGTTGAATTTGACTGCAGACGGACACTCGCCTTTTTTGCTTATGCCGTTAGCTAAAGTGATAATCTCGTTGCGCACGAGTTTGGGTTGAACGGGCAATACGCTGAGCACCGTCCAATACGCGTCTCTATAATACGTTCTTGCGGGGAATTGATAAACTATACCCGCCAAAAATCCTTTAAACTTGCCAAGCTCTTTGTAATTTGAAAGCGACGCGTTGAGAAGAGATTTGTAATAAGCTTGCATGAAATCGCTATCAAGAGGCTTTGGACATTTGAGCTCTAGCGCGTAAGCGTCGCAGTTATGCAGCGCCGCGTCGAAATTCTTGAGCGCTCTCTTGACGTCGCAATTTGTAAAATCGCTTCTCGTACCTGCGCTGATAACGTATCTGAAAGTCTTCGTCTCGCCCGCTTTGACTTCTCCGCCGTAAGAGAACTGATTGTAAAAGCCTCTTTCGCTCTCTAATCCGACAGCCTTACCGTTCAAAGCTATATCCATGTAGAAATCGCCCATGACCTCGCCTTTGATATACGTCATGCCCTCGCTCTCGAAGACGCCCTTTTTGTTTTTCTTCAAAAGCCCGCCGATTATCTTAGATATATTGCCTGCGCTCAATCTATTGGCAAGAAGCTGTTGAACGTACGAACCGAAATCAATACCGAAATTGGTTACGTTCTTAAAAGTCAAATCGTGATTTGCCGTAACTTTGTTCTCTACAAATATACAGTTGTGTTCTCTGTCAAGAAATTGCGTGATAACAATATCCGCGCCTTTTTCGCTGAAAGTCGTGATTTGCTTTTTGCCGAGCATTCTCACTTCTTTGTCGCACATATATTCAAGCGGATTGCCGTCAATCGTGTAAAGCGAATAAAACGCAGAGAACACGGAATACTTGTTCATCACGGCGTATTTGGATATGCCGCCTCTGCCGTCGAATTGCGCGGTAATGAGGTTGTTTGCCACGTCAAAACATACTTTTTTGTGAAACTGCTCGTTGACGACAATTTCGCCAATTGCAGAATAATTCAATGCCATAATTTCCCCTTTTCCCTTTATTTAACGCTATTTGTCTTTTCTTCTTCGATTCTCTTTTGCAACTCTGCGTAATAGGTATCCTCAAATCCCTCTTCCTGCGGACTTACGGTTCTGCCAAGCCAAGCCGAAAGATGAATTGCATTTGAGAAAGTCAAACCGTTGAGACCTTCTTCGTAATTGCCGATAAGTTTGCTTTCTTTACCGAGCATTACGTTGGAGAAATTGCGAATTACGTTGATATGCTGTCCCTTGTCTACCAAAAGTCCTTTCAATACCTCGTGAGGCATAAACTTAACGGTCTTGGTCTTGCTCTTTGGCTTGCCCATAAATACCGTATTGGTCTTGGAAAATTCAGGTTCTAAAGTCTCAAGCTTTGTAAACTCAAGTTTCATATTGAAATCGTTGCTTCCCGAAATTACCATCTTTCCGCCGTCGCCGGAAATCTCCAATCTGTTTGTGCCCGGAGCTTCGTGCGTGGAAGTAATGAATACTCCAGTTGCGCCGTTTTCAAAAGTACAGGTTGCCGTAACATCGTTTTCTACGTTGATTTGTCTGCCGACCGTTCTTGCGATTGCGTTTACGCTTGTGATCTTGCTGCCTGCAAGCCAAGTAAACAAGTCGAGTTGGTGCGGGTCTTGATTGATAAGTACTCCGCCGCCTTCGCCTGCCCAAGTGCCTCTCCAGCCGCCTTGAGAATAATACGCTTGAGGTCTGTACCAGTTGGTAATTATCCAAACTATTCTCTTGAGATTGCCGAGTTCTCCTGCGTCAATCATAGCCTTGGCAGCCTTATATATCTTGCTTGTCCTTTGGTTGTACAAAAGTCCGAATTTGAGATCGGGTTTGTTCTCTTTTGCATACTCTGCAACTTCTCTTACCGCCTTGGTATATACGCCTGCCGGCTTATCGCTGAGTACGTTGAGATTCTTATCCAAAGCCGCCTTTGCAATCACCGGATGAGCGTAGTGCGGCGTGTCGATGATTACTACGTCGACGAGACCGCTGTCGAGCAAGTCTTCGTACTTGTCAAATACCTTGACTTTGTCCCCGAATTTGCTGACAGCCCAAGCGCGTCTGTCTTCTGCGATATCGCATACCGCCGTTAAAACGCCGTTCTTGTCCATACCTGCAAAAAGCTGTCCTGCGTATCTGCTGCCTTGCTTACCTATACCGATAATTCCATATCTGATTTTTCCCATAATTTTAAGCCTCCTTTTCTGCCTTTTCTATCAATTCTTTGAGTCCGTAGTACTGCCAATCCATCATTTGACGTCTCGATACCTTTTGTGTATGTCCCATACCCTTTGCTTTGTCAATGTCGTGGAATATCTTGCGCCACTTGTTGATATGCTCGAAGGTAATACCGAAGAACAACCAACCGATTGTGTGGAAGAGCGCCTTTCTGTCTGCGTACTTGCCGGTGTGCGGCTCGAGCGTCATGAATCCGTCGTAACCTCTTGCCACAAGGTCTTTTATCATATTCTCATAGTCGCCTATGCCCATACCTACTGGAACTTCGACTTTCTCTTTTGAGCAGTCCTTGACGTGATAATATACCGTCACGTCTTTGAGCTGTTGATATGCGCTAGGCACGTCTACTCCGCATTGCACGTAGTTAGATGCGTCAAAGCAAAGTTGGAATTGCGGGTCGTCGATCTCTTTGTAAAGTCTCAAAACTCTCTCTGGAGTGTCCGCCCAAATTCTCTTCTCATTTTCGTGAAGGAGTATTACTCCGCTGCCTTTGACTATATCCAAGAATCCTCTTATCTTCTTGACGACGATTGGAAAGTCCTTTTCGTAATCTCCGCTCAATCCTCTGAATGAAAACATACGGATATATTTGCAATCCATAAGCTGACATATCTTGACGAGCTCTTCAAGCTTTTTGCATTGCGCCGCATATTTTTCTTCGTCGTTCAAAGGCATCTTGCCTATAGGCGAACCTATCGACGAAAACTTGACGCCGTACTCGTCGAGCATTGGCTTGACGTCTCTTTCAAACTCTTCGAGAGTGTAATCCGCAATGTTCTTACCGTTGATTTTTCTCGGGCAGAGATAGCTCTCTCCGTAGTCCTTAATGGTGTCTAATTGCGTCTTCAAATCAGAGCTTACTTCATCGTAAAATCCTGAAATCTTGATATTTGCCATAATCCTTTCCTCCGCTTAATATATTGATTTTTCTTCTTCTATCTTTTGCGCAAGCAACTGCGCGTATTGCTCTTTATCCAAAGGCAAGTCTACCTCTTTGCCAATCCAAGACGATTGATTGATTGCGTTGATAAGTTCGAGTCCTTTCAATCCTTCCTCGGCTTTTGCTACCAAATCGTCTTTGTTACCGCTCTCGAGAGCCTTAACAAAATTGGATATTATTCTCGCCTGCTGTCCGTATACTCCGTCGTAAATTATGCGCGACAATCCGTAACTCAACTTATGCTTTTTGCTCTTCTTGTCTTGCTTGTTGCCGTAATCGCGAGTGGACAGATTATTGATTTCCTCTTCGCTCTTTTGATTGAGGAAGTAGGTCATCTTAAACTTCTCTACGACGATTTTGCCTTTATCTCCCGCAATCTCCAATCTATTCGTGCCTGGGACTTCGTGCGTGGACGCAGTAAATACGCAATCGAATCCGTCGTATCTGAATACTGCCGTCACGTCGTTTTCCGTAGTGATATTCCTATTCTTCGTCGCGCAATAGGACAACACGCTTTTGGGCATACCAACGAGCCATTGCAGTACGTCAAGCTGATGCACGCATTGATTGATGAGAGTTCCGCCGCCTTCGCCCGACCAACTTGCGCGCCATCCGCCCATATCGTAATAGAATTGCGTACGGTACCAGTCCGTGACGATAAAGTTGACTCTTTGAACTTTGCCTATCGCTCCGCTTTCAATGAGCTCTTTTGCCTTTCGATACATTCTGTTGGTGCGTTGGTTAAACATCATTGCGCCGATTACGTTAGGCTTTTGCTCGAGAGCCTCTATCAACTCTCCCGCCTCTTTGGTAGTCACGCTTATAGGCTTTTCGACGAGTACGTTGACGCCTTTGTCTACGCAAGCCATTGCAAGCTTGACGTGGCTGTAGTGCGGAGTGGCAATAATTGCGCCGTCCAAACTCTCTTTTGCAAGCATATCGTCAAGGTTGTTATACGTCGCGACTTTGTACTTGTCCGCAAAATCTTTGAGCTTTTGAGCGTCGACGTCGCACACCGCAATAAGTTTTGCGCCTTTAATCGCGCCCTTTGCGATATTGCGCGCGTGTCTTGCGCCCATTCTGCCTATTCCCACAACAGCAAGTCTTTTCATATTCCCCCTCAAAATCTCAACTCTCTACGTACTTGCGTACCTCGACAGGTTGATTGGTCGTGATGTTTCCATCTATTATCTTACCATAAGTTGTCAAGGCATTTCCACCGTCTATACGAAAAACACTCAATTTTAGGTCATATTTTTTGCATTCTTCAACAAAATCAACGTCAATTTTGCGATAATTTACATTTAGACCGGCATAATGAGGATTGTTATAACCATTGATTTTCTCCTTGATAGCCTTGACGTTGTCCTTGATATACTCGATACCGACGGAGTTAAACCATACTTGACCGCAATCAATGCTGTCGCTGTCGTCTATATTTACGTTGCCGGTAAATATCAATTGGTCTTGTATACCTACTTCTTTGGCAAGCGCGATTACGTCTTTGATTATACCGCCCATCTTAAGGTCGCAATTTATCAACTTACCGTTTTGCTTTACGAGCTCGAATGCGTATCTCAACGTCAATTTCTTCTTGTACTTAAACGGCGCCGGCCAATGCGACAGATATAGCAAGTCTCCCTTCTTATAGATGTCCACTTCGATAGCGTCGGCTTGGTATTTATCAATATTGTCAAAATACGCTTTGGAATTTCTTCCCGTACCCAAAGCTCCTCCGTGCGCAGTAATAATCATTTCAAACCTCCCTAATATAAACCGGACTTGCAATAAAGACGTCGGCGCTCTCGCCTTGAGTTTTGCCTATTCCTTCCACTCGCAAATATCCTTTAACTTCCACATATATTTCACACCCAGCTTCGCCGCCGACCAAGTCCAAAGACTTTTCGTCGCAAGCGTTGCCTGTGATTATTATCTTTTCCAATACCGATTCGTAAGGATAATCTTTGCATTTGACTGCCTTTACGCGAAGAGTATATCTGCCGACAGGTATTTCGTCGCCGATACCGTAGATATTCTTGCCGTCAGACAGCTTAATATCCACCTCGTACCCCATTGTGATATAGCTCCTGCCATATTCCACTGCGTCGCATATCGTCTTTTGCGACAGTTTTCCATTCACTCCCAAATATGTGTACGCATAGCTCGGTCCGCCTTCGTCGGGCGCGTGCCAATCGTATCCGTATAACGCGCAAAGTTTATATCCCTTGTCAAGAAGACTTATCCACTCTTGCTTCGCGTACTTATTGGCAGGCGCTACGTTGGGATTGTAGTGCGACCACACTTCGTAGGACGTCACGTAGTCCCAATTGGTAATCTTGAATCTATTGTGACACCCCATGCAAAGCGGAGAACCTATCCTCTTTGGGTGCGCCACCGTCACTATATCTCCAAGCTGTCTCGCCCTGATAATTTTGGCGTTGATATTAGACGGCGCGATAGTTTTCCAATCTATATCGCTGTTTTGACCTATCACGGTCATGTGTCCCCAAAAGGTCGTCCACTCTATTCCGCCTGCTACGACAAGTCCGTACTTTTCGCCGTATTTCTTTACGTTGAGCACGTTGCTCGTCGTATTGTGATCGGTAAGACAGATTGCCTTATAGCCGCGCTTGATAGCGTTTTGCACGAGCTCTTCGGGCTGCATATCCCCGTCGGAAGCGACGGTATGACAGTGCATCTCTACTCTCTGCCAAGTGAGCTTGCCCTCTTCGCTGTCATTAGTTACGCGTCTGTCTCCGTATCCGCCAAAGGCAGGATATTCAAGATCCTCTTCGTATCCCTCGACTTCTATAGCTATATCTATATACTTCGTCACGATACCGTTGATACTCGCCGTCAACGTCCACTTGCCTTGCCTTATGCGCGTAGGAATAAAGCCGTTGGAAGCATACTTCTCGCTTATGATATGCTTTTGGTCGGGAGAATGTCTATGCTCCGTACCCAAATTCTTTTCGCCGTCATGCAACGACCAAGCTATATGGTTTGCAAGCGGCACGCATCTCCTCTTGTCCGCATACGACAATGTTTGAGCTATATCCTGTGTGGCAAGCCCCTTGTCAATAGCCTCTATACACGACGCTTCGTCATACTCAAACTTCGGCGCATACGATGTGTGCGCGCATATACACTTCAATCCGGCGGGCACGTCAAAACTCACGTCTATGTGCGTCTTGTCGTCCTTGGGCAATATATGAAGTTGAGTACTGAATATTTGCATACCTTTTACTTTTTAATATCTGGTATCTCAGACATAAGAACCTGTCTGCCACCCTCGTGTCTCGACAGCTCTGCCGCCGTGACTATTCTGTGACTTTCGATAGTGTCGGCAATCCAAGTATATTGCATATTGGGGTCTGAATTGCCTGTCAACATACCCACGGTAGCCTTGACTATTCCCTGATCGCCGCCATAATGTCCTTTGATTACAGGAATTATGTTTACGACAATCTTCTTTTGCTTTTTGCCGAAGAGTTTGAGGATAATCACGCTTCCTCTGTCGTCTGCAATAAGCACGCCCTTGCTACCTCTAATTTCCGTATGACGGTGGTCTTGCTCGTTGAATGCGTTGGCTGTCATTACGACCTTGATACCGTTTTCCATTTCCATATTGACGGTCTGGCAATCTACTACGTCGTTGTCGCAAGCAAATACGCATCTTGCCCACTGTTTTGCTCGCTCATCTGTCTTCAATGCGTTGAGCACGTCTTTCTTTTTGGAAGAAGTGCAGAATGCGTACGTGCCCCAAAGGAACTTCTTTTTGCCTCTGACAAGTCCTTTCTTTCTGCCAAGGTATTGATGCTCGACTTCAAAATTACAAGTCATTCTGTGCGGGCAGTCAAAGCAATTTGCCGTCGCGCCCTCGGGCTTGTGCTCTTTGTTGAAGTAAGACAGTCCGCCGTATGAGTTGAGGCTCTTGCACTTACTGCCGGTAAACCAATACATAAGGTCCATATCGTGACAGCACTTTGCAAGAAGCATTGGCGAAGTCTCTTGCTCGCTTCTCCAATTTCCTCTTACGTAAGAATGGCAGAAGTGCCAATACGATATATTTTCGTCGTGCTTAATGAGTTGGATATCTCCAAGCACGCCAGTATCAATCATCTCTTTGATACGTCTGTAATATCCCGCGTATCTCAATACGTGACATACGAGTACCTTTTGATTGTGAGTCCTTGCGTACTCTTCAATCTCAAGACACTCCTCGATATTTGGGCTCAACGGCTTCTCTATAAGCAAGTCGTAACCCAATTTCAAAGCTTTCATTGCGTGTCCGTAGTGGTCTCTATCCTGCGTAGCGATTAGCATACAGTCAGCCACTTTGCCAAGCGCAAAGAAATCGTCTTCATTTGTAAAACACATGTTGTCAGGCACTTTCCAAAGCGTCTTGACCTTGTCTATCTTCGCTTGGTATTTGTCGCAAATTGCCACGATTTGCACGTCGTCGCGCTTTGCAAAATGCGTTCCGTAATTCTTGCCTCTGCTACCAAGTCCTATTACTGCAATCTTTAACATAATTTATATCCCCTTTTTATCCTTGTTTCTCAAAATATCTTGCGACTTTGGAGAGTGCTGTGATTTTCGCTTTAGCTAGAGCGGCCGAGCGGTAAGCGTACTTGCCGTACGAGACCCCGAGGTCGACTCTCAGATCAAGCGGAAGGCGCGGCGCTATACAAAGTCGGTTACTATACCCCTGAATAAGCTGAAAAACCACCGTCGATTGGAACAACAACACCGGTCACAAATCCCGACTTATCGTTGTCCGACAACCACATTACCGTACCCAAAAGCTCTTCTGCTTCGCCGAATCTGTTCATAGGCGTGCCTGCAAGTATCTTTTTGGTTCTTGCCGTTGGATTGCCCTTGTCGTCAAAGAGCAAAGCTCTGTTTTGATTGGTTACGAAAAATCCCGGAGCGATTGCGTTGACTCTTATGCCTTCGCCTGCGAAGTGAACGGCAAGCCATTGCGTAAAGTTGGATACGCTTGCCTTTGCGCCCGAGTATGCAGGTATCTTTGTCAAAGGTCTGAATGCGTTCATACTTGAAATATTGATGATTATTCCGCCTTTGCCAATCATATCTTTTGCGAACACCTGCGTGGTAAGGAAGGTCGCCAAAAAGTTGAGTTTGAATACGAAATCAACTCCCTTTTCGTCGAGATCGAAGAAAGAAATCTTGCTCTCGTCGTCCACGTCTGCCGCATTGAAATATTCGCTCGTAGTAGTGCCCTTTGGATGGTTACCGCCTGCGCCGTTGACAAGAATATCGCAAGCGCCGAGGTCTTTTTTGATCTGCTCTCTTGCAACTTCCATAGTACTCTTTTCAAGACAGTTTACAGCGTAAGCCTTTGCTACGCCGCCTGCCTTGACAATTTCGTCGGCTACCGCTTGCGCGCTTTCCAACTTCAAATCAAGAAGAGCTACTTTAGCTCCCTCTTTTGCATATCCTTTTGCAATCGTAGAGCAAAGCACTCCGCCAGCTCCGGTAATAACAACAACTTTATCCTTCATTTTTCCCTCCGAGCCTCTAATCAAGCTCCTGCGTCAATCTTGAACGCGTCACTTTGTTTTCGGCTCTTATTATTTTAATTATTATTTATATATCAATATATATTTATTGTTTGCTTAATATTATTTGCTTGACTTTTCAACCGCTTCGATTATGCCTTGTAGATACATTGCGCCGAGCGCTCTGTCGTAAAGTCCGTAACCGCCTCTGCCTGTCTCGCCCCAAATCATTCTGCCGTGGTCTGGTCTGACGTATCCGTCAAAACCGTCGTCGTGCAACGCTTTGATTATTGCGTACATATCGAGACTTCCTTCGCTTGAGAGGTGTCCGCTCTCTTCAAAGCAATGGTCGCCCGTGATTTTGATATTTCTCAAATGCACGAATGGCATTCTGCCCTTACAGGTATGTATCATACTTACAAGATCGTTGGTCGGAGCTACGCCTAAAGAGCCCGTACAGAAAGTCACGCCGTTGGCAGGGCTGTCTACTATCGACAAAAATCTCTTTAGATTTTCTTCGCAAGTGATTACTCTCGGCAAGCCGAAAATACCCCATGGTGGATCGTCGGGATGGATTGCCATCTTGACGCCGCTCTCCTCTGCGACAGGGATTACTTCTTTGAGGAATACGCTCATGTTCTCCCAAAGCTTTTCTTCGTCGATGTCTTTGTATTGATTGAGGAGGTCTTTAAGTCCCTCTTTGGTATAACTTGCGTCCCAACCGGGGAGCGACAACTCGCTCGTCAATGGATTGAGATTGAGCACCGTCTCGTGGTCGTAAGCCAATGCGTTAGATCCGTCTGCAAGAGGTTTTGCAAGATTGCTTCGGAGCCAATCAAATACCGGCATGAAATTGTAGCATATACACTTAACTCCCGCTTTGCCAAGTCGTCTTACGTTTTCTTTATAATTCTCGATAAGACGTTTTGCGTTTGAGTTGCCGAGCTTTATATCCTCGTGCACGGGTACGCTCTCAACTACTTCAAAGGCAAGTCCTGCGTCCTCGATTTGCTTTTTCATTGCGAGTATGGACTCGTTGCTCCACACTTCGCCGACAGGCGTGTCGTATATTGCCGACACGATACCCGTCATACAAGGTATCTGCCTTATCTTGTCAAGCGTGATTTTGTCGTCTTTTCCGTACCAACGGAAAGTCATCTTAAAACTCATTTTTTCCCTCCACAAGTTTTTTTGCATTGCCGTAGCAAAGCGCTTTCGCCACTTCTATGGCGTATATGTCTTCCTCGCTCTCCATAAGCGAACCGAGGAAGTCGCATACGATTTGTCTGTAATAATCGTGTCTTGTATATGACAAGAAGCTCCTGCTGTCCGTCAACATACCCACAAGCGACGTGATATGTCCCAGTTCCGTCAACGTACGCAAAGTCTCGTACATGCCTCTCTTGTGATCGCAGAACCACCAACTGATGCCAATTACAACGTCTCTGAAAGCTCCGCACATAGTAATCAAAGGATAGTACATAGTGGGGTTTAAGGTGTATATAATAGTCTTTGGCAATGCGTCCATACTGTTTGCCATGTCAATGATATTTTTGACGTATTTGACGTCGAAAGCGTCGCCTACGCAGTCAAATCCCATATCTCTACCCAACTTGTTGAACATAAGCGTGTTGGAATTTCTCGTTACCGCAAGGTGCCACTGCTGAACCATGTCTCTCTCTTTGTAAGCCTTTGCCAAGAAAAGATACATATATCCCCAAAATCCGTCAAACTCAAAATCGTCGACTTGCAGCCCTGCAATCAACTTTTTGAAAGTTCTATAAGCCTCGCTCTCCTCTGCAACGCGTTTTGGGAAGCCCTCTACGCCCACGTCTGAAAACTTGCAACCTCTCGCCGCAAAATAATCCATTCTCTTGATTATAGCTTCTTTAAGCGAGGTCAGGTCGCATATATTTACTCCGCTTGCTTCGCCGAGTCTTTCAATATACTCGCCGTATCCCTTTGCCCTTGCAAGCACAATATTGTCCACTCTGAAAGACGGAACAATCTTTACTTTAAGTTTGCTGTCCTTTGCAAGCAAATCGTGATATTTCAAATCGTCGCAAGGATCGTCGGTGGTCGCGATATACTCTACGTTTGCCAATTTGATAAGCTTGCGCGGAGAAAGTTTACGCGATGCGATAACCTTGTTTGCCCTATTCCAAATATCCTGAGCGGTAGCCTCGTTGAGCGGAGTGTCAATATCAAAAAAGAAACTCAACTCTAGCGCGCACCAATCCTTGATAGGATTGCCGTAAGCCGTGCCTGCGACTTTAGCAAATTGATAAAACTTTTCCCACCAATCTGCGTCGCCGGTAATATACTTTTCGTCAATGCCTGCGCCTCTCATAAGTCGCCACTTATAATGGTCGCCGGCAAGCCACATTACGCCTATGTTGTCAAAAGGCTCGTCTTCGTAAATCTCCTTTGGAGAGAGATGACAGTGATAGTCAATGATAGGCAAATCTTTGACTTGAGCGTAAATTCTTTTGGAATACTTACTTAAAAGCAAATCCACGTTTCTATCTCTGAACTCTGCCACTTCCGTCACCTCTGGCAAGTTTTTTAACTTCGTCTACGCTTGCGATATTGAAATCGCCCTCTACCGTGTGCTTGAGACACGACGCGGCGACCGCATATTCAATGCAATCTTGAGCATTCATATTATTGATTAAAGAATATATAAGACCTGCGCCGAAACTGTCTCCGCCGCCCACTCTGTCAACTATGTCAATGGTATACTTCTTGGATGAATAAACTTGTTTGCCGTCCATAAGTATTGCCGACCAACCGTTGCAAGAAGCCGAGATAGACTCGCGAAGCGTGAATGCAACGTACTTGATATTTGGGAACTTTGCCATAAGCTGTTTGCCTATGCTCTCGTAACCCTTTGCCGAAATTACTCCTGCGTTGATATTCGTGCCGTCTGCTTCGATGCCGAATACGTCCTTGCTGTCCTCTTCGTTGGAGATAAGTACGTCAACGTATTTTACGAGCTCGCTCATGACCTCGTTTGCCTTTTGCTTGCTCCAAAGTTTTTTGCGGTAATTGAGATCGCAAGATACCGTCACGCCCTTTTGCTTTGCGACTTTGAGTATCTTTGCCATGACCTTTGCCATATTGTCGGAAATGGCGGGAGTAATGCCCGTCCAATGCAACCACTTTGCGCCGTCTAGCATTGCGTCTATGTCAAAATCATTTTCGCCTACCTCTGCAATTGCGCTTCCCGCTCTGTCGTATATGACGTTGCTGCTTCTTTGCGAACAGCCTTTCTCGCAAAAATATATTCCCATTCTATTTCCGCCTCTGACGATTTTGGAAGTGTCTACTCCCCAACCTTTGAGTTCTCTCACGCACTTGTCTCCCAGTACGTTAGCAGGCAGTTTTGTTACGAATGCCACGTCCTCGCCGTATTGAGCCAAGGATACGGCAACGTTTGCTTCTCCTCCGCCGAATACTATATCAAAAGCGTTTGCCTGCATAATGCGTTGATAGCCTGCAGGTTGCAATCTCATCATAATCTCGCCGACGGTAACTATCTTTGCCATTATTTCTTACCTCCGATAATCGACTGCACTTTCTCTACGAAAGCCTTGCAAGTCTTTTCCACCTTGTCAAAGTCTCCCGTCTTTGCGTCCTTCGTAAGGAAAGAACCTGCGCCAACCGCGTAAGCTCCCGCCTTGAACCACTCTTCGACGTTATCTTGGCTAACGCCGCCGGTTGGCATAATATTTGCGTGCGGGAAAGGTCCTTTGAGAGCCTTAAGTCCCGCAGGTTTTGCAATATCCCCGGGGAATAACTTGAGAATATCCACTCCGTATTCCATAGCCGTCTGCGCCTCGGTGGGGGTCATAACTCCGCTCATCACAGGCACTCCGTATCTGTTGCAAATCTTAATAGTCTCGACGTTAAGCGACGGAGATACGATAAACTTCGCGCCCGCAAGCATTGCCACTCTTGCCGTCTCGGGGTCAAGTACCGTGCCTGCGCCCACCAGCATATCAGTACCGGCGTACTTTTCTACCAGCGTCTTAATGAGTTCGTCTGCTCTAGGAACGGTAAAGGTAACTTCGATTACCTTAATTCCACCCCTGTAGCAAGCCTCGACTGTCTTGATAGCCTCTTGCAAGTTGTTGCCTCTTATGACGACAACGACTCCTTGCTCTTTAATCGTGTTGTATACGTTGAATTTTTGCATATATCCCCTCGTATTTAGATTGCCTTTGATAAAGCAATCCGATGATTTTCTCGATTATAAGATTATTATAATATACGGGCTATAAAAAAACAATACTCTTTTTGCATTAAAATTATGGACAAAATAGGTTTTTGCGTGTATAATGGTCTTAACATAATATGACGAGAGAGGAAATTTTTTATGCCGGCAATCAATTATATCGGAAAAAATTTTAAGACTTACGACGTAAAACAGCACAAACACAGCTATTGGGAGTTGATTTACTGCACAGGAGGAAGCGGAACGATAATATTTGAGAATGCAAAACCGCTTGAGTACAATGTGAACGAAATAGTAGTCATTCCGCCCAATACCTTGCACAGCAACACTTCCCAAACCGGGTTCAAAAATATCCACATGACTGTCGCCGGTTGGACGCCAAGTTTCAAGAACGCAATCGTAGTCAAAGACAATCAACAAAAAGATTTGTATACCACGATGGATATGTGTTATAGACACTTCTCCGCAATGTCGGGATGTTCTTCCAATATAATTATGGCGTTCACGGATTTGATATTGGGATTTATCACTCAATTCGACGGCTCTTCTCAGACGAGCCAGCACATTGAACTGATTGCCAACGCAATCATAGAAAATTTCTATGACGCAAACTTCTCTATCGACAGTATCTACTCTCAATTCGACTTGTCAAAGGATTATATAAGAAGACAGTTTATAAAGGAAAAGGGAGTGTCTCCCCTTCAATTCCTCAATCAGACTCGTATCAACTCCGCTCAAAAACTTTTGCTATCGCGTAATATAAACAATCTCAAGATTTACGAGATTGCAGAGCGTTGCGGTTTCAACGACCAACTATATTTTTCAAGAGTATTTAAAAAGTTGGTAGGCGTATCTCCGAAGGAATATGTCGGCGAACCGAAAAACAATAAATACAACGACGATTAAAATTTTGACGCACAAAATAAAAAATATCATTAAATTTTGTTGAGAAATTTATCCGCGTGTGCTAAAATTTGATTAATAAATTAGGAGGATTTAGATATGGCAAAAAAGAAGACTTCTCAAAAAGTTGAAAACAGATCTGTAAGATCCAACATGAACGCTCTCATCGGCTTGTGCTCTTGCGTAGCAATCGTATTGGCAATAGTAATCTTCATTGTCAGTTTGATTTTGAATGCTGTCGGCGTAAGCGGCGGTTGGCCAATGAGAATACTCAACCTTGTCAAAGATATTGCATTGGGTATCGGTATATGTCTCAGCGCTTACTATTATGCAAGAGGCAAAAAGAAGTGGTTCAGAATTACTGTATTTGTTTGCATAATTATTTACATAATTTTGGCAATCTTGGGTTGCGTACTCATTTCTTAACTTTAAAACTACAAATAAAAAAAGGAGCGAACAGCTCCTTTTTTTATTAACGTAAATATTGAGATTTCTCCACTCCACTTCGTTACGGTCGAAATGACATTTGGTATTTATCCTTAACTAAAAAGGTATGCGCGTATCGTGCATACCTTTTTAATATAACTGCCACGCAGTGGCAATATAACTGTTGCATAGCAACTATATAACTTTGCCATAGGCAAAATATAACTGCATTATTCGCTACTTGCGCTTCATCGCTCTTTGTTCTTTAAGCAGGTCGTTATAACGCTCTATTTGATCTTCTCTAAGGTCAATCATATTCTTCGCTACCTTGCAAGCTTGAGCGTCTGCGATTGCTACTTCAGTCTCTTTGACTTTGACTTTAGTGCCGTCGCTTGAAGCGTCTCTCTTGATGTCTTTCAAGTACTCGTCTTCCATCTTGAAGAGCGCTACCGTCATGTCTTTCTTGATTGTAAGTTTCAAGAGCGGATTTACCGTAGACTGTCCAATCGTGATTGCGTAGGTCGACTTCTTCTCTTTGCTGTTTGGCTTTGAAAGAGCGTACTGTCTCAAACCGTCAAAGTATTTTTGCTGTTGTTTTGAAAGCAGCGCGTATGCCTCGTCAAGCGTAAGTCTGGGCGCTACTTCCTTTTTAGGCTTTACAGTAGCAACAACCTTGACCTCTTTTTCGACTATTTTCTCTACGACCTTCTCGACAGGTACTTCAACAATCTTCTCTACTTCTACGGGCACTTCGACCTTGACTTCTTTTTCGACTATTTTCTCTACCTCTACAGGTACTTCCTTGACAACTTCTTTCTCCACAATTTTCTCTACAGGCACTTCGACGACTTTTTCCACTATCTTTTCTACGACTTGCGGTTCTGTCTTTTGCTTTGCAGAGAGTTCCAAAATAGTTTTCATAATCATATCCTGATTATCAAGGATTCTCTTTATCGTCTCGTCGTTGGCGTTTGCGCTGGCTACTTCTCGAGCTATAACCTTCTCTACGACTTTCTCGGTAGGATGCTTTTCGAGTTGTTTCATCAACTTCTCGATGCGTTCATCATTCTTCTCGCTCATTTCACGCATCCGCTCTTCGTTTTGGACGTTTTGTTCCAAAAGTCTTTGAATAAGTTCGTCATTAGCGTTAGATTGCTGTACAGGCGGCAACTGCTGTACGTTACGAGATATTGCGTCGTCTATCATAGCGCGCATATCCTCTAAGCCGACTTGCGGTTGTCCTGCGTATGCAAATCCTTGCGCTCCGCCGTTGTTGCCTCCCATCATACCCATTAGCATCATTCGCATATTCTCGTCGCGCTTACGCTCGTCAGCGTCGGCTTTGTTGCGCTCGTATTCCTCTCTTGCCTCTTCAAGTTCTTCCTGCGCTTTGCTATGCAGATGCTTTTGAATAATCATATATACAAAGCTCAACACCGCCAAGCCCATGAGTACGCACGCTATCGCCGTCCATGCCGACATAGCAAGTCCAAACAAGCCTGTTGCGCCTGCAAAATAGTTGGTGTATTTCGCCGTAGTCTTCTTGACTTTCTTGCGCTTGCCCGAGTAACCTACGCCCTTACTTATAAATAATACTATCAATATAATACTTGCTACGGAAGCAATGACTTGCCACCACTCTTTGAGTATTTCGCCTACTTTGCCAAAGTCCACGCTTCCGCCGCCGTTGCCATCTCCGCTCGGCGCGCCGCTAGGTGCTCCGCTAGGCGGATTGTCAGGTATGCTTGGCTCGGTGTTCTCGTCTTGCGGATAATGCGTATTATTGGGATTGTTGGGATCTTGAAGATATGGCATATCCTCAGCTTTCAAGTCAAACTCTTCCCAATCCGTCTCGTACGTGCCGTCGGTAAAGGAATAATTGCCTTGCATATTATCCTTTATCATTGCTTTTATCTTATACGTATTGCCTGCGGCAAGATTGCTGAATTCAATGGGAGTTCCGTGAGAGTCTATCATCTCGTATTCTATACCGTCTATCTGTCCGTACTTCAAATACAAGACGTACGGTTTTGCATTCTTGTTCCAATTCTTATTGATTGTCGCGGCTATTATCTCAAAGTCGTATTGCGTAGGTCCGCTCAATACAACGCTACTGTTTTTGGAAGTGATTACTACCAAATAACTTCCCTTGTCAATTGGCGCGCCGCTCAATTTGTTTTCGTCCGTCACTAATTCGCCTTTGTAATACGTCAACTCAAAATCGTTGAGCGTTGCTCCGCTTCCGCTTATCACAAGTTTTACGTTTCTCGGCTTGCCGTTGTATTCAATCTTATCGGACGCAATAGATACGCTAACTTGGCTTGCGCCTCCGCCTATGATAAAGAATGGCGAATACAAGTCGTCTTCTATAACAACGTTTGCAAATTGATAACTCGTTGAGTCTATAAGCTTTGGCAACGCCTTGAAGTACTTGGGCATAATGGCGGAATACTCTATATCGTCAAGCGTAGTCAACGCCGTTGCGCCGTCCAAAATCTTGCCTGTGTTGTCAGTCTCGTAATATTCGTATTCAACGACGCCTTCGGCTTTGGGATCTTTGAGCTTGTAATAGTCAAAGGTATAACCGTCTCCGCTATACGTCAAGCTAATCCAATCGCTTGGCTTGCCTGCGCCTATCTTTGCGGGAATGATATTCCAAACGATCTTCCATGCGCTTGTATCGGGTAGATCGTAGTTGCCTACCGCATTGCCTGTCAACGTAAACGAGTCTACTCTCACTTCGCCCTGCTCGCCAACCGACGTACCGTTTTTATTTCCGCCGTAAGTCGCCTCTAATCCCGCTGGCAAATTCTCCAATACCATTTTTATATCGCTACCCGTATACTCGACTTCGCCGCCGCCCTTCCAATTGACGCCCGATAAATCAAATTGAGCTTTGTCTATTGTCCAAGTAAGCGAATAAACTTCCGTGCTTCCGCCGTCTTTCTTGATTGCAACTTGCGTGGTATAAGTACCTGCGCCCGTAAACTTCTCGTCCTTATATCCCGCGGTAAATCCGTTGCCATAATTCGTATCTACGCTATATCCCGTCGGCGTCTCGACGTAAAACTTGAATTCATCACCGCTGTAAGTCATTGTTCTATCAAGAGTCTTTGTCTTATCTCCGACTTTTACGTCCATTGAGTATATATCCTCTCCTCCCTCTTGTAGACACCATATTATTTGAGAATTGTCAGGTCTTGACAAGCTCAAAGTTACGGGGTTGGTCAATGGCATTACGTTGTAATTGGGATTTAAATTGTTGACGTCCTCTTCAATAGACAACGTCCACTCTCCCGTGGCTTTCAACTTGTATATATCCAACTCGACCTTTTCCGTTGCGGGAGAACTTGCTTTTACAGTAACCGTCTTTAAGATTTCCGTTATATTTCCTTTCGTAGCTTTAATAACGTAAGTAATTTCGTCGTTTACCAAAGGCCTTTGCTGTCTGTATGCTACGGTAACCGAAGGATTAGTGCCTATCTCTCCCTTTATCACTCCGCCGGCAGGTTGTATCTCAAACGTCCTATTCAATTTATACATCTCAAATACAAGATATTGATCGTCTGAATTACCCGTATTGTTCCATATATTGAGTCCCGAATTGTCAGACTCTATATACTTATTTTTCAAAATAACTTTTAGCGACTTGTCGTATACTCCCGCATTGTATACCGTAATAGTATAATTGCCGTCAAAATCAAAACTATTGTCGTCGGGGTCTGCCTTGACGACTTCCATTTCGTCTTTATTGTAACTTATCGTATACACCTGTCCATTAGGGTCGGCATTGTACGTATACCACGACTCGTTGAAGATAGGCAACGATTTAGGTTGTTTGCTTATCGTTATAGGCGATTCGTAATTTGAAGGTTTATCCAAAGCGTAGTTTTTACTTATGCTCGTGTCTACGGCAACAAACATAGTATAACTTCCCACTTTGGTAGGCTTCTCTACTTCAAGTCCTGTCTCGTCATCTCGATATTTGATTTTCAACAACGTACTAGCAAGATTTTGATGCTTATCCAAAAGTCCGACTGCCGTAGCCGTAGGCGGATCGTCGTTCGGTTTAAACTCGCAACTAATCGTTATTGGATCTATTGTCATTTTAACAGTCTTAGTACCCGTCGTGCCGTCTTTCCATTTTATACTATCTTGATATTGAGACTTAATATTCATTTTGACGGAATACTCGTCTGCGTCAATAGGAGTAACGGAAGTCGTACCGCTCTTGTCAAAATAATTGATAGTAACGAAATCCTTATACTTATCGTTATACCAACTTGCGCTCGTTACGTCTTTCTTTACGGTGTCATAGGGAACTGAAAAATCACTTGGGGCAAGTTCTTTTACCGAGGCGGCGTCTGCTTTGCTCAAATTTAAATGCATAGCGGGACGAAGCAACAAATTCTCGTATCCGTTTATCTGGCTCCAAGTAAACATTCCATTTGGGTGGTTATAATACACGTTCGTTGTATCATATTGATAATTTGCAGTTCGTATCCAATAATAATTGCTAGAACCTCTAGTCGTATTATCAGTATCCCAAAGTCCGGAAAAAGCCTTGCCTGAGCCAGTAGCGCCAGAATAATCGCACGATCCCAACTCAGTGAGACTTGGCAACCAAATATAATCGTTTTTCCAATCGCTGTATTGCGCGTAATTTTGATAATGCCCAACGCTCGCATCAGTATAAAAACCCGTGACGTCTGTTTCGTAAGATTCATTTAAGCAGTTGTACCAGTCCCAACCAGTCCCCGATTTTGCCAGCGATTGACTCGCTCTCTGATAAGATTGATATGCTATATCCTTTGGCTGAACAAGAAAGTCGGTAATACTTCCATTGCTTCTATCGACTTTACCGCCATTTACCGTTGTTGGCAACGTAAAACTAGAAAGTTGATACGGCGCGGCATTTGTATCTAGCGGGTCTCGAGTATATTCGACAAGATTGGTTGTGGAAGCCGCCGACATATATTTAATTTTTGAGCCGTCGTACCCTGTTCCGTTGAGAAGTCGAGCGCGCGTATAACTCGAACCGTATAATCTTCCTTCAAAATTAAAATTCGCAAACCAACGACAACTCTCAATGCCATCTTTTGCCCAAAGCGTAAGAACTGCATCTCCGCCTGCATTTGATGTCAACGACGTAACTATCCACTCCTTGCCGTCAATCTTGACGATGACGTTTTTGCCGCTGTTATAGTTATCTCTTATTTGTTTTTGAGTAAGTCCCGATTGCATTGTCGTAGGTGCGGACGCGCTACCGTTGTTAAGCGTAGTGTCGCCCGCAACAGTCTTTACGTCCTTAATATCGGTTTTCCCGGCGACCTTTTGATATATTTGTTCCAACACGTCTCCATTGAACACTTTACCGTCGGTGCGCGTCTTGTAGTCGGAAAGTAAAAGTTCCGTCGCTATGGTGTCCGAACTATTGGTACTTGCGTCTGCCTGCGCAATATCGTTGCCGAAAAAATGCAACGGCATAGCGCAAACTACCGCGCATAGCAAAATAATTATGCACGATAGAGCAAAAATATTTTTAATTCTTTGTCTGCGTAAGTTCATATACACCTCTAATATTGTACCCTAATGAGGTCATATCAACGATAGTTGAGATTTCCAAAAAAGGTATACTTTTACTGACCAAAAGATATTGCATTTTTTTTATGCATAAAGTATAATG
>CAMWQA010000009.1 GCA_947176265.1 uncultured Clostridia bacterium
ACATGGAGGAGTGCCTATTGCTGATGAAATTTGGTTAAGTATTATTAAGATGAATTATGATGAAGTAATTTTTAAGGAATTTATCGATTTGTATTTTATCGACAAATACCGTGAGTTTTTCAAAAAGACTGATTTCGGATATAGCTTAAGTGCGCCTGTCTCAAATACATTTGATAGAGAATATTCTAAATATGATATATACGTTAGTGATGGGAAAATTACAAGATGTTCAATTATTTATGAAGAAGACGAATTAAGGGAAGTTTCTATCACAAATTTTGGTACAACCGAAATTGAGATTCCGAAAGATATTATGGAAGCTTTAGAATCGTATGTGCCTGAAGAATAACAAAAAAACCGACTTTGGTCGGTTTTTTTATACGCATTTTATTCTGTTTTTTTCATATTGAGCAGAGGGATAGCGAAGTTGAAATATATAATCATATAAGAATATATTGTATGAGAAATCTCGAAATTTCGCTTGTTTATTTCGAGATTTCCCTTGACAGCACATAATTTAGGTGTTAAGATATAAAGGCAAAATCCTTTATAAAGTGAAAGTGCTTTACAGCTATGGAGAAGAAAGACAGACTATTTATCAGTATATACAACGATTATTACGGCAATTTGTTGACGCAGTATCAAAGACAAATAGTCGACGGATATTACAATCTTGATATGTCGCTCAGCGAACTCGCTGAAGAGCACGGCATATCTCCGCAAGGCGTGAGAGACGCTTTAAAGAGAGCTGAAAAGCAGCTTATAGGGTATGAAGAAAAGTTGGGGCTTGTCAAGAAGTCGCAAAGTGTGGTAGAATTATTGCAAGAAGCAGTAGACGACTGCGGCGAAAAAGGACAAGAGAAATTAAAAAAGGCAATAGATATTCTCAAAGATTGAGATGCCAAAAGGAGGAAAAATGGGAGCGTTCAGCGGACTTAGCGAAAGACTGTCGCATATATTTTCCAAAATGAAGGATAAAGGCAAGCTTACCGAGCTTGAAGTAAAGCAGGCAATGAGAGAAGTGCGTATTGCTCTTTTGGAGGCGGACGTCAATCTTTCGGTAGTCAAGCAATTTATCAACAACGTCAGCGAAAAGGCTGTAGGCGACGACATACTCAAAGGACTTAATCCTACCCAACAGGTAATCAAAGTCGTCAATGAAGAACTCATTGCGATAATGGGTACAAATCACAGCAAAATAAACATTGCGGACAAACCGCCTACGATTATTCTTATGTGCGGTCTGCAAGGTAGCGGTAAGACTACTATGTGCGGAAAACTTGCCGTAATGCTTCGCAAGCAGGGCAAGAACCCATTGCTCGTTGCGTGCGACATATACAGACCGGCTGCAATCAAGCAGTTGCAGATAGTGGGCAAGAATGCCAACGTGCCGGTATTTGAAAAGGGACAAATCAATCCGCAAAAAATAGTCAAAGAGGCTCTTAAGCAAGCCGAGCACTCGGGCAACGACGTGCTTATCGTAGATACGGCGGGCAGATTGCATATCGACGAAGAGTTGATGGACGAAATCAGCGGACTCAAAAAGACCTTTAATCCGCACGAGATTCTTCTCGTAGTTGACTCAATGACAGGCCAGGACGCAGTCAACGTAGCGTCCAAGTTCAACGAAGTCATGGACGTCACCGGCGTGGTGTTGACCAAACTTGACGGCGATACCAGAGGCGGCGCGGCGCTGTCCATAAGAGCGGTCACAGGCAAACCAATCAAGTTTTGCGGCGTAGGCGAAAAGCTCAGCGACATAGAGATATTCTATCCCGATAGAATGGCGTCAAGAATACTCGGTATGGGCGACGTACTTACGCTCATAGAGAAGGCTCAATCTGCATTCAGCGAGCAAGAAGCTATCGAAATGCAGAAGAAGATGAAGAACAATACCTTTACGCTTGAAGACTATCTTGCGCAAATGGATAAGATGAAGAGCATGGGCGATATGTCGCAAATGATTTCAATGATACCGGGACTTGCCGGCAAACTTAACGGCAAAAACGTTGATATAGACGAGAGCAAACTCGCCAAGTCAAAGGCGATAATTCAGTCTATGACTCTCAAGGAAAGACGCAATCCCGAGATAATAAAGTCGTCTCAAAAGAAGAGAATAGCAATGGGCAGCGGTACCAACGTGCAAGACGTCAACGCTCTTCTCAAGCAGTTCGCGCAGACGCAGGATATGATGCAGAAGATGGCGAATATGGGTAAGCGTGGACGAGGACTCAAACTTCCGTTTTGATAAATAAAAAACAATATAATATACGCATCACAAGATGCAAACAAAAGGAGAATAACAATGGCAGTAAAACTCAGACTCACAAGAATGGGCGCGAAGAAGACCCCGTTCTATCGTATCGTAGCAATCGACAGCAGAAAGGCAAGAGACGGACAATATCTTGACAATATCGGATATTATGACGCTACTAAGAATCCTGCAGAAGTTAAGATTGACAGCGAAAAGGCTAATTATTGGCTTGGCGTTGGCGCTCAACCTACTGATACGGTAAGAGGTCTTTTGAAGAAAGAAAATATCATTAAGTAATAGAGGATATTATGGAAGAATTGGTAAGATTTATCGTTAACGAACTTGTTGACAACAAAGAGGCTTTTGAAGTCAAGTCGCAAGTCGAGGACGGCATAACGGTCATCAATATCTATGCAGAAAAAGAAGAGATAGGTAAGATTATCGGCAAGCAGGGCAGAATTGCCAAGGCTATCCGCACCATCGTAAAGGCAGGTAGCGGTAAAGACAGCCGTAAAGTATCCGTTGAAATCATTGAAAAGTAATGGATAGACTGACTATCGGATATATTTCAAAGGCTCAAGGAGTCAAAGGAGAAGTCAAAATCTCTCCTTTGACTGACGACGCAGGTCGATTTAAAAAACTCAAGAACGTATATCTCGACGGCAAGGCTTACGCGGTCAAAAGCGTAAGGATTTTGCCTAACGGTATTTTTATGACATTTGAGGGCATATCTGATCGCAACGGCGCGGAACTTTTGAGAGACAAAGAGATACAAGTCGATCGAAAAGACGCTGTAAGTTTGCCAAAAGACAGATATTTTATCGTCGACGTGGTGGGCTGCGAAGTCTACGCAGAGGGCGAGAGATTGGGCAAACTGACAGACGTGTTGCAGTACGGTTCAGCCGACGTATACGTCATTTCCACGCCAAAAGGCAACGCTATGATACCCGCAATAGATAGGATAATCAAGCAAGTCGACGTCGAAAACAAAAAGGTTTTGTTAGACAAAGACGCATGGAACGACCTTGTTGTATATGAAGATTAATGTCGGGATATATAGAATATTCGATTCTAAGCGAGGCTAGACAAATTTAAAATGCGTCTTTTGTGCCAATACAGCCTTTGGCTCACGCCGACGTACAGCAAGTACGACGACGCTCGTCAAAACCTATCTTGACGAAAAAATCGCTATTTTATCTATCGTCTATCTCCCTCTTCATCGAATTATAAGATGTATTTTTATTCGGTGTCATAATATAATCAAAGATATAATATAAGTATATTTTCAATTAAAAATTACAAAGTAAATGAAAATCAAAGTTGCGACAATATTTCCCGAGATGTTTTCCACTCTCGACATAGGCATACTGGGCAAGGCAAAGCAAAAAGGTTTGCTTGACCTTGAGATTGCCAATATCAGAGATTATTCCACGGACAAGCACAAAAAGACCGACGACGCTCCTTTTGGCGGCGGCGCAGGTATGGTAATGACTCCGCAGCCTTTGCACGATACTATCAAAGCTTTGGATAGTCAGCATAAGGCAAAGAGGATATATTTATCGCCAAAGGGCGCGACGCTCAATCAAGAGATTGTCGAAAGGCTTGCCAAAGAAGATGAGTTGTTGCTAGTATGCGGAAGCTACGAGGGTATTGACGAGAGAATAATCGAGATGGATATCGACGAAGAAATATCCATAGGAGATTACGTGTTGACAGGGGGAGAGTTACCCGCGATGGTACTTATCAACGCAGTCAGCAGATATGTCGACGGAGTGTTGGGCAGCAGCGAATCTACAAGCGAAGAGAGCTTTGCTAAAGGGCTTTTGGAATATCCGCAATACACGCGTCCCGCAGTTTTTGAGGGCAAAGCCGTACCGGACGTTTTGCTTGGCGGCAACCATGCCGAGATAGCAAAATGGAGATACCAAAAGCAAATTGAGATCACGCGCGAAAGAAGAGACGATTTATATCAAAAGATTTTGCCGACTTTGCAAAGCGACAAAAAGTCAAAGAGCAAAAAAGGAGAGTAGTTATGCGATACAAAAATGCGATAGAGCAGTTGCTTGACGAAGCAAACGACGAGACCGTATATCTCAAAAGCGACACTGACGGTTCAATTCAGGCGTTTGAACAAATGGCATTGATTGCTTACGACAAGAAGTTGTACGCTATTTTGGTACGCAAAGAAGACTACGATAGCGGCAATTTGGACAACGCGGGACTTGTATTCGAAGTGGATGAAAAACGTCAAAAACTCGACGAGGTAACCGACGACAATATCATATTCGAGGTGTTTGATTTATACGACAAGATGTTTGAAGAGGGGGAATATTGATGCACATTCAATGGTATCCCGGGCACATGACCAAGGCTATGCGCATGATGCAAGAGGCTGTCAAGCAAGTCGATTGCGTGATATACGTCCTTGATTGCAGAGCCATAGCGTCGTGTATCAATCCCAAGTTTGACGAACTTATCAAGGACAAGCCTATACTGTACGTCCTCACGAAGAGTGATTTAGTCGAGCAAAAAGACGTAAAGTTGTGGATAGAATATTTTAACAAAGTTGGTAAAAACTTTGTCGTAGCCGACAATATCACAGGCAGACAGCGCAATCAAATTATCGACAAATTGCGCGCCATCAACGCAGATATGATTGCAAGATATGCGCAGAAGGGCGCAAAGAAGAGCATACGCGCAATGGTGGTTGGAGTACCCAATACGGGCAAGTCGACGCTTATCAATTGTCTTTGCAAAGACAAGCGCGCCGTAGTAGGCAATCGACCGGGAGTTACGAGAGGCAAACAATGGGTATCGCTTGCCGAAGGTATCGAACTTTTGGATACGCCGGGAGCTTTACCGCCTGCGTTTGAAGACCAACAAAAGGCTTTGCATCTTGCTTTCATAGGTTCGATTAAGGAAGATATATTGCACTTAGACGACCTCGCGATAGAGATAATCAAGTACTGCAAAGAGCATTGTTACGATGATTTTTGTCAAAGATACAAACTTGACAAAATCGACGAAGATATGGTAGCAGTATTTGACGATATAGCAAAGAGCAGAGGCTATTTACTCGGCAAAAAAGGCTATGATTACGACCGCACGGCAAAGGCAATAGTCAACGATTTCAAGTCGCAGAAACTGGGCAAGATAATGTTAGATTATCCGACAACGACAGTATAATTAACCCTAATAATATTTATGTCATCCTAAGCGTAGTCGAAGGATCTCAACCGATTGAAATAATATAGTACAAAGGAAATTGCGCCTATGGCAAGGACTAAACACGACACTTTTACAATGCTTGAGTATGAGCATAAATATCTCGCTATGGACAAAAAATATATCGCGGGTGTCGACGAAGTGGGCAGAGGACCTTTGGCTGGACCAGTCGTCGTGGCTTGCGTAATTATGCCGCTTGACTACGAGAGCATTATACAGGGCGTCAACGATTCAAAGAAAGTCAGCGAAAAAAACAGAGAGATACTGTATGAAAAAATAATGCAAAAAGCTTTGGCTTACAAAATCGAGTGGGCGGACGAAAAAGTAATCGACGAAATCAATATTTTGCAGGCTACCAAGAGCTGTATGAAAAAGGCTATCGACGGTATGGAATTGTCTCCCGACGTAGTGCTTATTGACGCGGTAAATCTTGACTGCAAGTACCCAATAGAGCCCATTATCAAGGGCGACGCAAAGAGTTATTCTATTGCTTGCGCCTCTATAGTCGCTAAGGTCACGAGAGACAGATATATGGTTGAGATGAGCAAAGAGTACCCGCAATATGACTTCGCGTCCAACAAGGGATACGGCTCGGCAAAGCATATCGAAGCTTTGAAAAGCGTAGGTCCGTGCCCTATACACCGCAAGAGTTTTATCAAGAATTTCGCGCATGAGGACTAAATGAACAATAGAAAGTCAAGCATTGACGGCGAAAATGCCGCCGTAGAATATCTCAAGAAGCAAGGCTATACCATTCTTGAGCGCAACTTCAGTACCAAAGTAGGGGAGATTGATATTATTGTGCAAGACAAAGATACTATCGTTTTTGTCGAAGTAAAGGCAAGAGAGAATACCAAGTTCGGTCAGCCTATCGAGAGTATCACTCCTCAAAAAGTGCATCATATTATACGTACCGCGCAATGGTATTTGACGGCAAAGCGAAAGTATAACAGTCCGTGTAGGTTTGATGTTGTGGAAGTTTTGCGTGGAGAAGTTACACATACTAAAAACGCGTTTACTATGTAATTTTATAAAAATATGCAAAAAAGCCATAAAAAACGCTTGCATAAAGACGTTTTTAATGATAAAATAGTCTAGTCAATGACTTCGGATATTCCTCTGACGGATAAAATCCCAGACCGTACAAGAATATTTCGTTTCAAAAATGGAGGTAAGTCAAATGAATATTGTAGACATCGTAGAAAAAGAAGGAATGCGTACTGATCTTCCCGAACTCGCAATCGGCGACACTGTAAGAGTCAACGTCAAGATTAAAGAAGGCGACAAGGAAAGAATTCAGGCTTTTGAGGGCGTAATCATTGCTTTCAAAAACGGTAGCATCAGAGAGACCTTTACCGTAAGAAGAGTATCGTTCGGTATCGGCGTAGAGAGAACGTTCCCGCTTCATTCGCCAAAGATTGACAGCATCAAGGTAGTTCGTCACGGCAGAGTCAGAAGAGCAAAACTCTATTATTTGCGCAATAAGTTCGGCAAGGCTGCAAGACTTAGAGAAATCGTTAAATGATTATTATGACAAAATAGGGCGCGCATCGCAAGATGCGCGTTTTTGTATAGTTTGGCTCAAAGGTAGGCGTCGCAATACTGCACGGCAATAACGCTTCCTATACATCTTCAAACTCACTTGACGTACATCAAGTACGCCTGCACTCGTTTTCATCGTCTAGAAAATGTTCTTGCTCGTGAAAATCTTGCGCCACTCCCTTTTCGCCAAACATGGAGTGGCTTTTTATTTTACCTAACTTATATATTTTTTCGTCGAACAGTCTCTCATTTTGCTTATTTATATTATAATATTATAATAATTTTAAGAATTTATATTTATCCACTTGTCAAATTGACAATAATCATTTATTATGAATATAAACGAATATCTTTCAAGGGGATAACCATGAAAAGCAAAAAACTCATTATCATCACGTTGATTGCCCTCATTGCCTTGGTGGCATTGGTGGGTTGCAACAAGGGCAAAGTTGATTACGACAGCGAAATTGTCGTCAACGGCGGATTTGAAAATTACAATTCGCAAGACAAGATTGCCGAAGGCTGGACTATCAAGTCGGGTACTACCGTCAATTGGGTACGCAACGATTCTCAGGCGAGCGAATACGATTCTTCGCTTGGCAAGAACTATCTGCGTATCAATCCGTCTTCGTCGGGATTCAACTACATTTCTCAAAAAGTCAAATTGGAGAAAAACGGACTTTATAAATTGACGGCTTACATGAAAGTCGATTCCGTAAGCTCCAGCGCAGGCGTATTCATCAGCGGAGCAGTTGACAAAGTGGGCGCAACGCTGACCAGCACGACTGAAGGGTGGACAGAAGTTACGCAATATTTTACGTCGGCGGTAAGGGGCGAAGTTGAACTTTTGGTAGCAGTCGGCAACGAAAGCGTCAACGGCACCGGCAACGTTTACTTTGACAATATCTCTCTCCAGAAGGTTGAGAGCGCGCCGGACGACGTTGAAGTAGTAGTTCTTCGTATGAAAGAGGGCTACGACATGGCAGACGGCGGGTCAATTACATTTGTAGTAATCTTTACGCTTTTATCGGCAGGCATACTCGTTGGCATGTTCTTTATGATAAAGAGCATACTTCAAAACAAAGTGGGTATGCGCCCCAACGACGGAGTTACTGGCGGGGACAAGTTCCTCAACGCAATGACGGGCAACACCGCTAAGTTTATATACGTACTTCTCGTAGCCTTTGTAGTGAGATTTATTACCGTGCTTGCGACGGCAGAGGGCAACTCGATTATTGACGCAACCGTCAATCTTGCAAAGGGTGTTGCAAACAAAGGATTTTTGTCTTATTACGATAATTACGCGTATGACTCGCAAGGTATCGTATGGCTCATGGGAATACTCGGTTATCTCGGCAAAGCGCTCAATATGGAGGCAGTGGGCTATTCTATTTTGGTAAGAATGCCTATGATGATAGCCGACCTTACCGTATGTTATATGCTTTTCACATGCGCAGCAAAATATCAAAACGAAAGAATGGCGACGACCTACGGATTTATCTACGCAATCTTGCCGGTATTCTTCATATTCGGCAGTCTATACGGATCGGTCCAGTCGATTGCAATGGCATTTATAGTGGCAATGGCGCTATCCATGCTTCAAAAGAAATACGTTTCGACGGGCATATTCTATACGCTTGCGCTGTTCTTCAGTAACTATGCGTTGATACTTTTACCGGTTATTCTCTTGTATCAAATATACGCAATTGCCACTGATAAGTCGTCTATCGTCAAGAATGCGGTAACGATGGCGGCGTGCTTCGTAGTATTCTACTTGATTTCATTGCCGCTGTGCTGGAGTCAAGTTGCAAAGGGAGACGTCTTCTGCGTATTCACTAAGATGTATCAATTCTTTACCGTGTCTAATCCGAGACTTTCCGACAATGCGTTCAACCTTTACGCAATCTTTGCGGCAGGCGGAAAGTTGAGAGCCGACAATATGTTCCTTGATATTTGCAACTGGCTGTTCGTCATTGCAATGAGCGCATACGTCGTATATCACTATATCAGAACTGCCAACAGACTTGACCTCGTATTGCTTTCGGGAGTTATGCTCGTCGCATACGGCGTGGTAGGCGCGCAAGGTAATATCGACGTTTTGCCTATGGGCTTGGCGCTCATACTCATGTATCTCATCATTACGCCGGATATAAGACTTTATATCGTCGAAGGCGCTCTTGCAACTCTGTCGTTCCTCAATATTGCGCAGTTGCTCTCAAGAAGCGGATTTATCAGCGGAGTAGACAATGCGACTTTGCTAGGCTTTGAGGGCAAGAACGCTTTCTCAATAATATTCAGTATATTGACGGTGCTTGCAGCTTTCTACTTGCTGTACGTTGCGGTAGATATGACTCTTGCTTCCAACGTAAAACTCATTGAGAAGGAAAGAGATATTTCCGACGGCGCAAATGAAGAAGTAAGCGCGACGGCAGACGTAAAAGCAAAAAAGACAGATTCAAAGAAGAAAGCAAAGAAGGCAAAATAAGGTAAATTATGCTGGCAAAGACCAAGAGTTACGCCCTCAACGGAGTAGAGGGATATGAAGTAGCGATAGAGGTTGACCTCAACGCAGGACTGCCTGCCTACGACACGGTAGGTTTGGCGGACACCGCTATCAAAGAATCAAAAGAGAGAGTGAGGTCTGCTATTAAAAACAGTCTTTTAACTTATCCAATACGCAAGATTACCATCAATCTTGCGCCTGCGGATACAAAGAAAGAAGGTTCGCACTTTGATCTTGCGATTGCTTTGGGCATACTCATTGCCAACGAAGAGATTGAGAGCAATACCTACAAGGATTATATTATTTTGGGCGAACTTTCGCTCGACGGAACGATAAATTCCATTAGAGGAGTTTTACCTCTTATAATCTCTGCGATACAAAACGGTCACAAAAAATTTATCATACCTTCAAAGAATGCAAAAGAAGCAAGTTATATTTCGGGAATCGAGGTATACGCATTTGACAAACTTATAGAGGTCGTTGACTTCTTGACGGGCAAGAGCGACGTCAAACCGCTTGAGATCAGCGAGTTCGTATCCATATCGCGAGCTAATAAATACAGCGTGGACTTTTCGGAAGTCAAGGGGCAGTTCGTTGCAAAACGCGCTTTGGAGATTGCTGTTGCGGGCGGACATAACGTGCTTTTGATTGGACCGCCGGGCGCAGGCAAGACAATGATGGCAAAGTGCGTGCCGACAATTATGCCCGACATGACTTTTGAAGAAGCCATAGAAGTTACCAAGATACATTCGGTCGCGGGAATACTCGACGACAGCGTGGGAATAGTATTAAACAGACCTTTCCGCACGCCGCACCATACTGCGACTGTACCCGCGCTTATGGGAGGAGGTTCAAATGCTCGACCCGGGGAAATAAGCCTTGCGCACAACGGAGTACTTTTCCTAGACGAAATGCCTGAGTACCAACGCAGGACGCTTGAGACCTTGAGACAACCGCTTGAAGACGGAGTAGCCGTCGTATCGAGAGCAAAGCGCACGCTTGAATATCCCGCAAGATTTATGTTGGTGGCAAGTATGAATCCCTGTCCGTGCGGTAACCTAGGTTCAAAGACGCAGCAGTGCAAATGCACTCCGTCTGAAATACATAGATACGTATCCAAGTTGTCCGGACCTTTGCTTGACAGAATAGATTTGCAGATTGAAGTTGACGGTATATCATACGACGATTTCCGCAGCGCTGTCGCAAACGAGAGCAGCGAGGACATCAAAGGCAGAGTGGAAAAGGCGAGGGCTATTCAGCGCGAGAGATACGCGGGAAGTAAGACCAAGACCAACGACGAGATGACGAATGCGCAAGTTAAGACGTTCTGCGCGCTTGACGCGACGGGCGAAGCGCTTTTGAAGAACGCTTTTACCAAACTCAACTTGACGGCAAGAGCAAGCACGAGAGTGTTGAAAGTCGCTCGTACTATAGCGGATTTGGATTGCTCAGAAAGCATTTTGCCAAAGCATATAGCCGAGGCGATACAGTATCGGTCTTTGGACAGAAAGTATTGGGATTAGGGAAATATGATTTACAGCAACGACCAAAAGGCTTTGATAATGCTATCGACCGTCGATGGATATAATGCAAGGAAAAAACGCTTTGAAAGCGTAGACAGACCAGGCAAGTTATACGACGACTATACCGTAGCGGACAATATGATTGCCAAAATGCAAAAGTTGGGCGTCAACGTAATTACTATAGTCGACGAAGATTATCCCGAGTCGCTCAAGAATATATCCGATCCGCCGTACACGCTGTATTATCAGGGCGACAAGAATTTGTTTTACAGCAAAGACTTGCTTGCCGTCGTGGGTACTAGGAGAGTGACGTCTTACGGCAGAAACGTAATGCAGAACTTTGCGCCCGCATTTATCAAGTCGGGATTTAAGATAATCAGCGGACTTGCCAGAGGAGTGGACAGCATAGGTCACAAGATAAGTTTAGAGAGCAATTCGCCCACAGTGGCAATCGTCGCCAACGGACTTGATATATTCTATCCGCCGGAAAACGCAGATATGCAAAAAGCAATTGCAAAGACGGGACTTTTGGTAAGCGAATATCCCATTGGCGCAAAACCTTTGCAGTTTCACTTTCCCGAGCGCAACCGCATAATCAGCGCGCTGTCGCAAGGAGTATTCATACCCGAGGCGGGCGACAAAAGCGGTTCGCTAATCACTGCGGATTACGCGATAGAGCAAGGCAGAGAATTATTCGTCGTGCCGGGTAATATATTCTCTCAACAGAGTGTGGGCTGCAATAAAAAGATACAGGAATTGCAAGGGGTTATCACTCTTTCGCCCGAAGACGTAATAGAGGCGTTGGGAAAGACTGCGAAGAAAAACGATACGCAAGCAATTCAACTGGATTTTGAATCGCAAGCAATAGTGAATATACTTAAAGACGGAGCGCTTCATTTCGACGAGATACTGGAGAAGACGGCAATGAGCATTGCGGAATTGTCAAGCATACTTTCTCAATTGGAGATATTGGGAGCGATAAGAAAATTACAGGGAAATAATTTTGAGATCATACCTCTAATATAAAGGAGCGGATATGAAACTTATAATCGTAGAGTCGCCTCACAAGGCGAAGACAATATCAAAGTATTTGGGCGGCGGTTACCATGTGGTAGCTTCCAAGGGACACGTCAGCGACTTGCCTCAAAAGACTATGGGCATTGACGTCAACAACAATTTCAAGCCCGAATATATCGTCAGCCCCGACAAGCAGGCGACGATTGATATGATTAAGAAAGAAATCGACAAGTGCGATACCGTATATCTCGCAGCCGACCCCGATAGAGAGGGAGAGGCTATCTCGTGGCACCTTGCCAACGTCTGCGGTATTACCGAAAAGAACGTAAGAATCGTATTCAACGAAATATCCAAAAAAGCCGTAATGAAAGCTTTGGATAATCCCAGAGAAATCAATATGGGATTAGTCGACGCTCAACAGGCAAGAAGAGTGCTTGACAGATTGATGGGCTACGAGCTTTCGCCTATCATATCCCGCCAAATCAAGAGCGGTCTTTCGGCGGGCAGAGTACAGTCGGTCGCGCTCAAAATGGTCGTCGACAGAGAAAGAGAGATAAGAGATTTCAAGCCTCAAGAGTATTGGACAATCAGCGCTCAACTCGTCAAGGATAAGGCGGATAATAAAAAGAAGAATTCGTTCAAGTGCGAATTCGTAGATATAGACGGCAAAAAGGTCAAGGTCAATTGCAAAGAAGAAGCCGACGCGGTTATCAGCGGAAGTAAGGCGGGCAAGTGGCTGGTTGACAACGTTAAGAGAGCGCAGTCTTTCTCCAAACCCGCTCCGCCGTTTACCACGTCTACTATGCAACAGGACGCAATTTCCAAGTTGGGCTTCAGCGCGTCGATGGTTACGCAGATTGCCCAAAGGCTTTACGAGGGCGTGGAGATACAGGGCGAAGGTCAAGTAGCGCTCGTCACTTATATCCGTTCTGACAGCGTAAGAGTATCGACGGACGCGCAAAGAGAAGCGCTTGAATATATTGCGCAAACTTACGGCAACGACTATTGCCCGAATAAGCCCAACGTCTACGCGACGGGTTCGGGAGCGCAAGACGCGCACGAAGCAATCAGGCCTATTACGCTTGCTCGTACCCCCGAGTCGCTTAAGGACAAACTCGCGCGCAACGATTATAAATTATACAAATTGATATACGACAGATTTGTCGCGTCGCAGATGGCCAACGCCGTATACGATACACTGACGGTGCATATCGTATCGCAAAGCGACAAGAATTACGGATATACTTTGAAAGGTAAGGTGTGCGTATTCAAAGGCTTTACGCAGGCTTATCAAAGCGCAGAAAAGGAAGAGAGCAGCAAGGAATTGCCAAATCTCAACGAGGGCGAAGAACTTACGCTCAAGGATATCACTGGAGAGCAAAAGTTTACTAAGCCTCCGCAAAGATATACCGACGGATCTTTTATCAAGGCTATGGAAGAAAACGGCATAGGCAGACCGTCCACCTTTGAGAAGACCATCACGGTGCTTTACAAGCGTACCTATATCGAAAAGGACGGCAAGTTTATGAAGCCTACGGAACTCGGCGAAATTGTCGTAGACCAACTTGTCAAAGATTTTTCCGAAATAATGGACACTCAGTTTACTGCGGATATGGAAAAAAATCTCGATAAGATAGAAGAGGGCAATATCAAGTGGTACGAAGTCATTGCAGACTTTTACGGCGACTTCCACAACAGAGTGCTTGCGGTGAGATATCAAGGCAGTAAGGTCAAGCCAAAGGCGGAAGAGTCCGACGTGATATGCGACAAGTGCGGAGCTAAGATGGTAATCAGGGATTCCAAATACGGCAAGTTCTTGGCGTGTCCCAACTATCCCAAGTGTCGCAATACCAAGTCTTTGAGCGAAGCCGTCGCCAAGTGCCCCGAATGCGGAGGAGACGTATTCAAAAAAGTCTCCAAAAAAGGCGCGACATTCTTCTCTTGCAACAACTATCCTACGTGTAAGTTTATATCTTGGGATTTACCCGCGCCGTATCTTTGTCCCGACTGCAAGAGCACGATGAAAGTAGTCAACGGCAAAAACGGTATGACAAGATATATCTGCACCAACAAAGATTGCAGACACAGCGAAGAAGTTGAAGATAGCAAATTGCCAGAAGCAATTGCAAAGAACAAGGAAAAGAATAAAGAATGAAAGTCAACGTAATAGGCGGAGGCTTGGCAGGTAGCGAGTGCGCGTATCAACTTCTCAAAAGAGGTTTTGAAGTCGATATGTACGAGATGAGAGGAATCAAGAACACTCCCGTTCACTCGACTGACAGCTTGGCGGAATTGGTATGTTCCAATTCTTTAAAGGCGCAAAGCCTTGACAATGCGTCGGGTTTGCTCAAATACGAACTTGCTAGACTTGACTCCCTTATTCTAAAGTGCGCTTACGCATGCGACGTCCCTGCGGGCGGAGCTTTGGCGGTTGATAGAGTAAAGTTGAGCGAAAGCGTAGAAAAAGCGTTGAGAGGCTATGACGGATTCAAGTTGATAAGGCAAGAAGTAGAGACCGTCGACTTAAATACCCCCACTGTAATTGCCACAGGTCCGTTGACTTCTGACAGTATGTCGCGGTGGATTAAGGACTTCCTCGGCGGAGAATATCTCAACTTCTACGACGCGGTTGCTCCGATAGTAGACGGCGACAGCATAGATTACGACAAAGCGTTCTTTGGAGCAAGATACGGCAAGGGCGGAGACGATTATCTCAACTGCGCGATGAACAAAGAACAGTATTTGGCGTTTTACAACGCATTGATACGCGCAGAGAGAGCCAAACTCAAAGACTTTGAATTCGAGGTGTTTGAGAGATGCATGCCGATAGAGGTCATGGCTTCAAGAGGCGAGGATACTATGAGATACGGACCGCTTCGACCGGTGGGTATACGCAATCCCCACAGCGAAGAGAGACCTTATGCGGTAATTCAACTTCGCAAAGAGGACGGCGAGGGGAGCGCGTACAACATAGTCGGCTTTCAGACCAATCTCAAATTCGGCGAACAGAAAAGAGTCTTTTCTATGATTCCCGGGCTTGAGAACGCCGAATTCTTGCGATACGGAGTAATGCACGCAAATACCTTTATCAACGCACCAAAAGTATTGGATAAAGCGTTTGGAGTAAAGAACAAACCGCTGATATTCTTTGCAGGACAGTTGACGGGCGTCGAAGGATATATGGAGAGCGTGGCAAGCGGACTTTTGGCGGGTATCAATCTTGCAAGACGTATATCTGGCAAAGAAGACTTGATTATGCCGCCGACGAGCGTAATGGGCAGATTGCAAAGGCATATATCTACGCCTAGCGACGATTATCAGCCTATGAACGCCAACTTCGGAATATTGCCCGCTTTGGACGATGCGCCGAGGGATAAAAAGAAAAGGAAATTCAAATACTCTTTGCGCGCAATAGGCGACGTAGAGAGATATCTCAAAACAATAAAGGAGTAAATTATGGAAATGATGGGTACTACCATTTGCGCGGTAAGACGCAATGGAAAAATCGCAATAGCAGGCGACGGACAAATCACTATGGGACAAAGCGTCATACTCAAGGGTACGGCGAAGAAAGTCAAGAGAATATTCGATGACAAAGTAGTCATTGGCTTTGCGGGCAGCGTGTCCGACGCAATCTCGCTCAGCGAGAAGTTTGAGAAAATGTTGCAAAAATACAGCGGTAATCTTATGCGCAGCGCAGTTGAACTTGCCGAACTTTGGAGAGACGACAAGTTGCCAAGAAAACTCGAGGCAATGATGCTTGTCGCAGACAAGGACAACTTGCTCATCGTGTCGGGTAGCGGAGAAGTTATCGACCCTGACGGCGACGCTTGCGCAATAGGTTCGGGCGGTAATTACGCTTTGGCTGCGGCAAGGGCAATGGTAAAAGAGACAAATCTTTCTGCAAAAGAGATTGCGTATAAGGCGCTAGTAATTGCAAGCGAACTTTGCGTATTTACCAACAACAATATCATCGTAGAGGAGGTGTAATATGAATGATTTTACGCCAAAACAAATAGTTGCGGAACTTGACAGATATATCATCGGTCAGCACAGCGCGAAAAAGGCTGTTGCCGTAGCTCTTCGCAACAGATACAGAAGGAGTAAACTTCCCGAGGCTTTAAGAGAGGAGATTTCTCCCAAGAATATTATAATGCAAGGACCTACCGGCGTGGGTAAGACGGAGATTGCAAGACGTCTTGCAAAACTCGTCAAAGCTCCATTTATCAAAGTAGAAGCCACCAAGTTTACGGAAGTGGGCTACGTCGGCAGGGACGTAGAGTCTATGGTACGCGACCTTGTTGAAGCGTCCATTAGAATGGTAAGCGAAGAGAAGTCAAAAGAAGTAGAACTTCGCGCTAGGGAGAGAGCGGAGGAAAAACTCGTTCCCGCAATTACCAAGAAGAGAAAAGAAGCGTATCCCGATTTGACGGACGGTCAAATGAGAGGATATATCTTGCAGGAGATTAGAGAGGGCAAGGTTGACGACCTTCTCGTCACACTCGAGTTGCCTGTCAAGCCTAAACAGCAGACTATAAGCAACCAAGGCGGTATGGAGATAGATATCAACGAACTCTTTGGGTCAATGATGGGCGGAGGCAAGACCAAGTCCAAGACTGTCACTGTAAAAGAGGCTTTGAAGATGCTTATAGAGCAAGAAGAGGAAAAACTTATCGACCCCGACAACGTCAACGCAGAGGCTATATCGAGAGCGGAAAACGAGGGTATTATATTCATCGACGAGATAGACAAGATTGCCAGCAAGTCAAGCGGAAGCAGCGGCGGCCACGACGTGTCGAGAGAGGGCGTGCAGAGAGATATACTTCCAATAGTCGAAGGTTGCACCGTCAACACCAAGTACGGTCAAATCAAGACGGATCACATTCTGTTTATTGCGGCAGGCGCGTTCCATATAGCAAGCGTGTCCGATTTGATCCCCGAACTTCAAGGCAGATTCCCAATCTCCGTCAAGCTCGACAGTCTTACGGAAAAGGACTTTGAAGAGATTTTGACCAAACCCGACAATGCTATATTGATGCAATATACTGCGTTGCTTGAAGTAGATAATATCAAACTTACGTTTACGACAGAGGCAATCAAAGAACTTGCAAAGATATGCGCGGTAGAAAACGAAAACAAAGAGGATATAGGCGCAAGACGTCTTCATACCATGATGGAGAGTTTGCTCGAAGATATATCCTACGAGGCTTGCGATATGCAAGACCCAACCGATTTGACGATTGACAAGGCTTACGTAGATAAGCACTTTGACAGCGTAATCAAAAAGCTCAATCTAAACAAGTATATACTTTAATAGTTGAGAGTAGATAAAATAAACATTATTGATATATAGTAAGAGGTTGTTATGATAAACATACCAAAGGGAACAAAAGACGTATTGCCAAGCGAGAGTTACAAATGGCATTATATCGAGAATACGGTGCGAGAAGTCGCAAGACTTTTCGGCGCTAACGAAGTGCGTACGCCTACCTTTGAACACACAGAGTTGTTTTTGCGCGGAGTGGGCGACACGACTGATATCGTCAATAAGGAGATGTACACCTTTGAGGACAAGGGTAACAGAAGCATTACTCTCAAGCCCGAAGGGACGGCAGGCGTTGCAAGAGCTTTTATTGAAAATTCGCTTTTCAATGCGCCTCAACCCACCAAGATGTATTATATCACTCCCGTATTCAGATACGAGAGACCGCAAGCAGGCAGATTGAGAGAACACCACCAATTCGGAGTGGAGTTTTACGGCTCGTATTCGCCCAGCGCGGACGTGGAAGTAATGTCGCTTGCCAAGAGTATATTTACAAAGCTCGGCGTCAAAGACTTGCAACTCAATATTAACTCAATAGGTTGCAAGACCTGTCGCAAGGATTACAACAAGGCGCTCAAGGATTATTTTTCTTCCAAGATTGACAAAATGTGTTCTACTTGCAAGGAAAGACTTGACAAAAATCCTTTGCGTATACTCGATTGCAAAGAAGAGGGCTGCAAAGCCATAGTCAAGGACGCGCCCAACACGATAGACTATCTCTGCGACGATTGCAAGGCTCATCACGAGAGCGTATGCAAAGGTCTTACTACGATAGGACTTGACTACGTCGTCAATCCGCGTATCGTCAGAGGTCTTGACTATTATACTCGCACGGTCTTTGAGTTTATATCTACCGGCATAGGCGCGCAAGGCACGGTATGCGGCGGCGGAAGATACAACGATCTCGTAGAGCAAGTGGGCGGCAAGCCGACTCCTGCGGTAGGTTTCGGTATGGGTATCGAGAGACTTATATTGGTACTAGAGAGTCTTGGACTTAAGATAGGCGAGCCTTACGCGCCTACGGCGTATATTGCGCCAATGTGCGAAGAGGCAAAGACGCTTGCGTTGTCTCTTGCAAATAATTTGAGAGCGCAAGGCATATCAGCCGAGTTCGATATTATGGACAGAAGCTTTAAAGCGCAAATGAAGTACGCAGACAAGTTGTCAGCCGACTTTATGATAATAATTGGCGAAGACGAATTGAAGTCCAATCAATTGGCAGTCAAGAATATGAAGACGGGCGAGCAAAAGAGCGTGGACGCAAATAAACTTGCAGAATATATTCAAGGTAATAAGTAAGAGTGAATAGTAAAGAGGTTTAGTTTAATGTCATTTCGAGCGTAGTCGAGAAATCTCAAATGAATACAACTTCTTACAACAATAATATTGAAAATAATTATTATAATATTTTATTTATAGAGGATACGAATATGGTAGATTTTCTAAACGGTTTAGAGAGAACGCATAAGTGCGGTCAACTTCGCGGAAGCGACGTGGACAAGCAGGTCACTGTAATGGGATTTGTGGCAAAATACCGCAATTTGGGTAATTTGCTATTCATTGATTTGAGAGATATAAGCGGTATAGTTCAAGTAGCGTTTGACGACCAAGTCGACAAGGCGGTATTTGACAAAGCTACGGCTATCCGCAACGAATTCGTCATAGCCGTAACCGGCAAAGTGAGAAGCAGAGGCAGCAATATTAATAAGAATATGCCTACCGGCGAAGTTGAAATACTTGCAAGCGATTTGAGAATACTTTCCGAGGCGGAAGTTACGCCTTTCGTCATCACGGAAGATATGAAAGTCGGCGAGCAGTTGAGACTCAAATACAGATACCTCGATTTGAGAAGAGCGTATTTGCAATCCAAGCTCGTCATGCGAGACAAGATTACTAGAGCGGTACGCAACTATCTTGCAGAGAATGATTTCTTGGAGATAGAGACTCCGTTTTTGGGCAAGTCCACTCCCGAGGGCGCGAGAGACTATCTCGTACCGTCAAGAATACATAACGGCGAATTTTACGCGCTTCCGCAATCGCCTCAACTTTTCAAGCAGTTGCTTATGATTGCAGGTATGGACAGATATTACCAAGTTGCAAGATGCTTTAGAGACGAGGACTTGAGAGCCAACCGTCAACCCGAGTTTACGCAGATAGACTTGGAGATGAGCTACGTCGAAGACAACGAGCAAGTTATGGCAATTGCCGAAGGACTAATCAAGAGAGTTTTCAAAGAATGTTTGGACATGGATATCACGGAGAAGTTCAGACGTATTCCGTATAGCGAAGCAATGGAGAGATGGGGTAGCGACAAACCCGACACCCGATTTGATTTGCAACTCAAGAATTTGTCGGATATAGTCAAAGACTGCGGATTCTCCGTATTCACGGGCGCAATTGAGAATGGCGGCAGCGTACGCGCAATCAACGCAAAGGGACTTTGTTCCAAGATGACGAGAAAGGAAGTAGACGCTTGCGGAGAGTTCGTCAAGAGCTACGGCGCAAAGGGACTTGCTTACGCAATGCTCCGCGAAGACGGCAGTATCACTTCGTCAATACTCAAATTCTTGACGGAAGAGCAACAAAAGGCAATCTTTGAGAGAACCGACGCGCAAAAGGGCGATATACTTTTCTTTGTCGCAGACAAAGACAAAGTCGTATTCGACAGCCTTGGCGCATTGAGATGCTATCTTGCAGACAAGTATGAGTTGTACGACAAGAGCAAGTACGACTTCCTATGGGTAGTGGATTTCCCGCTCCTTGAGTATGACGCGGAAGAAAATAGATACGTCGCCGTACATCATCCGTTTACTAGCGCAATCGTAGAGGATATACCTCTTCTTGACACTGATCCTCTCAAAGTACGCAGTAACGCGTACGATATGGTCATCAACGGACAGGAAGCAGGCGGCGGAAGTATCCGTATTCACGATTGGCACATGCAAGAGAAGATTTTCTCGCTTCTCGGATTTTCTCAAGAAGATATTGAGGAGAGATTTGGGTTCTTCGTCGACGCTTTCAAATACGGCGCGCCACCGCACGGAGGACTTGCCTTTGGTCTTGACAGACTTACTATGCTCGTCACCGGCACAGACAATATCAAGGACGTAATTGCCTTCCCGAAAGTGCAGAATGCGTCGTGTCTTATGACTGGCGCGCCTGCGCCTGTTGAGGACAAACAACTCAGAGAGCTTGCTCTCAATATAGACAAAAAGGAAGATTAATATGTTTTCACGTACCCAAAAACTTGTTGGAGAGGACGGCTTGCAGAGACTTTTTGCAAGCAAAGTTCTCGTCGTCGGAGTGGGCGGAGTAGGCGGCTATACCGTTGAAATGCTTGCCCGAGCAGGCGTGGGTACGCTGGGAATTATGGACGGAGATTTGGTAGACGTTACCAACAAAAACCGTCAGATCATAGCTTTGGATTCTACGGTGGGCATTCCTAAAGTCCACGCGTTTAAAGATAGAATACGCGATATAAATCCCAACTGCAACGTAATTGCGCTCAACGAGCGTTTTTCCGCCGATAACGCCAAAGTTTTGGATATGGGCTGGGACTATATCGTCGACGCTATTGACTCATTTGACGATAAGGTCAACTTGATTTGTCTTGCAAAGCAAAAGGGTATCAATATTATTAGCGCTATGGGCGCCGGCAACAGAGTTGAACTTTGCGACTTTGAAATATGCGATATATACAAGACGAGTTACGACCCTTTGGCAAAAAAACTTCGCAAGGCGCTCAAAGACAGAGGAATAAAGAATCACGACGTATGCTATACCAAGGCGCCTACTTTGCCGACGTCAGGCGGAGTGGGCAGCGTGAGTTATATTCCGCCGTTATGCGGTATCAAATTAGCCGGATTTGTTATTTCAAAACTTTTGCAGGAATAATTTTAATATGAAAAAATCGCATATAGACAGCGGAAAAGATTTTGACTTTGGTAAGACGAGCGAAGACTATGCCAAGTATAGAGATATATACCCACAAGAGTTCTATGACAAGATTTTGCAAAGAGGTCTGTGCGTTGAGGGACAAAGTATCTTGGATATTGGTACGGGTACGGGAGTGTTGCCACGCAATTTATATAGATTTGGCGGTAAGTTTGTAGGTATAGATATATCGGAAAATCAAATAGAGCAAGCAAAGATTTTGGCAAAGCGTGAAAATATGGATATCCATTTTCGCTGTGTGTCCGCCGAAGATGCAGATTTTGACAACGAGACGTTTGACGTAGTTACAGCTTGCCAATGCTTTACCTATTTTAATCATAAGATTTTGTCAAAAAGACTTGCCGATATGATTAAAAGTCATGGTAAATTCGTCGTATTGTATATGGCTTGGTTACCTTATGAAGACGAGTTGGCATTGAGGAGTGAAAACTTGATACTCAAATACAATCCAGTATGGTCGGGGTGTGGAGAAGTAAGGCATAATATTGAGATTCCGTTGGACTATGAAGAGTATTTTGAAATAGAATATAAAGACGTCTTTGATTTGGACGTGCCTTTTAGTAGAGAAAGTTGGCATGGCAGAATGAGAGCGTGTCGAGGAGTAGGCGCAAGTCTTTCCGACGAAGATATTGCAAAGTGGGAAAAAGAGCATATCGCAATGTTAAACGAGAATGCGCCTCAAAACTTTAACGTCAAGCATTACGGCGCAATTTGCGTACTTTGCAAAAAATATTGACATCCATTTTGTTGATTATATCGCAAGATATATGATAATATTAAGTAGTAAATATTTATATACAGGAGATATATATGATAGATTTTAAAGTTATCAGAGATACAGATCCCGAAGTTTGCGACGCTTTGGAATTGGAACTTGCCCGTCAACAGGGCAATATCGAACTCATTGCCAGCGAAAATATAGTCACACCGGCAGTTATGGCAGCTATGGGTTCGCACTTGACCAACAAGTATGCAGAAGGTTACCCGGGCAAGAGATACTACGGCGGTTGCGAGCACGTTGATATTGTCGAGAAACTTGCTATCGAGAGAGCCTGCGCACTTTTCGGAGCTAAGTACGCCAACGTTCAGGCGCACAGCGGAGCTAACGCAAACCTTGCTACATTCTTCGCATTGTTGCAGACGGGAGACACCGTGTTGAGTATGAGCCTTGCTCACGGCGGACACCTCTCGCACGGAAGTCCGGTTAATATATCTGGTAAGTATTTCAATATCGTTCCTTATCAAGTAGAGCAGTCTACGAGCATGATTGATTACGACAAGGTTGCTCAGCTTGCAAAAGAGTGCAAGCCAAAACTTATACTTGCAGGCGCAAGCGCATATCCGAGAGCTTTGGACTTCAAGAAGTTTAGAAAGATTGCAGACAGCGTAGGCGCATATCTCATGGTTGATATGGCGCACATTGCAGGACTCGTTGCCGCAGGTTGCCATGCAAGCCCGGTGCCGTACGCAGACGTAGTTACCACCACGACGCACAAGACTTTGAGAGGACCTAGAGGCGGACTTATCCTTACCAACAACGAAGAAATTGCCACCAAGATAAACAAGGCAATTTTCCCGGGCACGCAAGGCGGACCGCTTATGCACGTTATCGCTTCCAAGGCAGTTGCGCTCAAAGAAGCCATGAGCGAAGAGTTCAAGCAATATCAAAGACAAATCGTCAAGAATGCTCAAGTACTTGCAAAGGCTTTGCTTGACAAGGGTATTGACCTTGTATCAGGCGGTACCGACAATCATCTTATGCTTATCGACCTTACATCTAAGGGTATGACGGGTAAAGAACTCGAAGCGTTGCTCGACAAGGCGCATATCACTGCAAATAAGAACGCTATACCTTTTGATACTCAAAAACCGTTCGTTACTTCGGGCGTGCGTATAGGTACTCCTGCCGTTACGTCAAGAGGTATGAAAGAAGACGATATGCTTATTATCGCAGATTGCATAGCAGACCTCGTTGACAACAAGGAAGAGGCAGTAGAGCGTTGCTCTAAGAAGGTTGCCGACCTTTGCAAGAAGTATCCGCTATACGCAAACGATATTATTAGATAATTAGGTAAATGATATGTTCGCGAAGGAGGACGTTATGACAGAGAATCAAAACTTTGTTGAGAAACCAAAGACGGTCTGCAATATCGGCTCATTTGGACTTTGGTTTAGATTCTTCGTGGTAGGACTCGTATCTGCTTGCACAGTCGGTCTTGCTACGCCTTGGATGATCGTATGGATCGTAGGTTACATATGCAACAACACTACCGTCGACGGCAAGAGTATAGAGTATACCTGCACGGGCGGAAAGTTGTTTGTTGAGCAAATCAAAGTTTGTTTGCTTACAATCATTACCGTCGGCATTTACTCTTTCTGGGTACCTGCAAGAGTATTGAAATTCCATATCAAGTACATTCACATTAGCGAAGAATATTAATGTATTCAACTTAGATTAAATACGTTCCTTGAATTTCAAGGGACGCATTTTTTTATTATAAGTATAAAATCCGTTGACAAGCAAATAACAATAGAGTAAACTAAACCTAGTAAATTACTAGGGAATGAGGTTGCGATGAAATTATCTTCCAAGGCGAGATACGGACTTAAGGCAATGTGTTATATGGCGGACCACTACGGAGAGGGCGTAATAAGCCTATCCACAATGTCGTCTAGCATTGGCGTAAGCGAAAAGTATCTTGAACAACTCATATCCACGCTTCGCAAAGCAGGACTTATTTCCGCCAACCGCGGAGCTAACGGCGGATATTTTTTATCCAAAGACCCGGTTGATATTTCTGTTGGAGATATAATCAGGGCGCTTGAAGACGGACTTGTGATAATCGACTGTCTGTCGGGCGAGTGCGACAGCAAATGCGGCTGTTCTACCAATCCTTGCTCTTGCGAGGGAGACGGCAAATGCAACTGTTCGACCTACAACGTTTGGAATAAATTATACGAGGCAATCAACGACTGTTTGGACGGTATGTCCCTGTCGAGTCTTATAAATAAAGAGGTGTAAAATGGCGCAAGATAGGTGTATTTATTTGGACAATTCTGCAACTACCTATACAGATCAGAGAGTGCTTGAGGAAATGTTGCCTTACTTTGGGCAAGTTTTCGGCAACGCGTCGTCTCAACATTTTTTGGGCAGAGAGGCGCTCAAAGCCGTGGACGAGGCAAGAGCTAAAGTAGCCAAGGCTATAGGCGCAAAACCCAGCGAGATATACTTTACGTCGGGCGGTACGGAGAGCGACAATTGGGCCATCAAAGGTATCGCAATGGCGAGAGCCGACAAGGGAAAACATATCATCACGTCTTGTATCGAGCATCCTGCGGTAATGAAAACTTGCGAGAGCTTAGAGAAACAAGGTTTTGAAATTACTTATCTGCCGGTAGACAACGAGGGTATTATCTCGCTTGACGACTTGCAAAAGGCAATCAGAGAGGATACTATCCTAATATCCATAATGACCGCCAACAACGAAATGGGCGCAATACAGCCCTTTAGAGAGATTGGCGCAATCGCCAAAAGTAAGGGGATAGTTTTCCATACCGACGCAGTTCAGGCAGTAGGCAACGTACCTATAGACGTAGTCAAAGACAATATTGACCTTTTGTCAATGAGCGGACATAAATTCTACGGACCAAAGGGAGTTGGCGTGCTTTATAAGCGCAACGGCTTGAAGATAGGCAGATTTATGGACGGCGGAGAGCAAGAACGTAATCTTCGCGCGTCGACTATCAACACGCCTGCAATCGTGGGTATTGGCAAAGCAATCGAGATTGCCGTAGAGGATATGGGAAAAAACAACGCGCATATCAGCGAGATAAGAGACTATTTCGTCAAAGAAGTAATTGCAAATATCGACGAGATATATTACAACGGACCAAAGGACAACGCAAAGAGATTGCCGTCCAACGCTAACTTCTCCTTTAAGTATATCGAGGGAGAATCAATACTTATGCACCTCGATATGGCGGGTATAGCCGTATCCAGCGGATCTGCGTGCTCGTCTGGTTCGCTCGAACCGTCGTATGTGCTTTTGTCTATTGGAGTGCCAATCGAAGTTGCGCACGGTTCGATAAGATTTTCTTTTGGTAAAAACAATACGCTTGAAGAAGCAAAATACACTGTTGAGAAATTAATTCAGACGGTTGAGACGTTGAGAAAGATGTCGCCGCTTTACAACAAATAAAGGAGTAATTATTATGATGTATAACGATAAAGTAAAAGAAGCTTTTGCCAATCCCAAGAACGTGGGATTTATCGAAGACGCAGACGGAGTAGGCAAAGTAGGCAATGCTGCTTGCGGAGATATAATGGAGATTAGTCTCAAGATAAAGGACGACAGAATTGTCGACGCAAAGTTCAGGACTTTCGGTTGCGCTGCGGCAATTGCGACGAGCTCTACGGCGACGGAAATGGTCAAAGGTATGACAATAGACGAAGCTTTGCAACTTACCAACGCTAAGGTAGTAGAAGAACTTGAAGGACTTCCGCCTCAAAAGATACACTGCAGCGTACTTGCGGAAGAGGCTATTAAAGAAGCAATCGAAGATTACAAAAAGAAAAAGGGCGAACAATAAGCCATTATTTACCATCGACAAAATTCATCACTTTGTTTTATAAATCTTTGTAAAGTACACACTATGATAGGTAACATAGGAGATGCTGAATAAGTGATACGGGCAAGATTGCGTAAGCGATAGCAAGACCTCGTAAGAACTTATTTAGCATCTCCTAAAAAACAAAGGAGGTGAGTTAGTGTTGAAAGCCGGATTGATGCTTGGTTTTGGCGCGGGTCTTTTGACAGCCGTCGTGGCTACGTCAAAGATGAAGTCCACAATAATGGAGCAGGGGAAAAAGGCAATTAAGGACAAAATAATCAAAGTCCTTGATTGATAAGAGTCTCAAATTAGGTTTGTAAGGCAATCTTGCTGTCGATTTACGCGATAAGTTCGTCTATACAACACGCACGTAGCGCTGCTACGACCGCGCCGTATATCCTTCTTATCACAAAAATCGTCGACGCAATCTAGCCTCGTCACTTAATTTTCGACTCTTAAAAACAAAAAATAAGTGGCTGTCGTAAGTTATGAATTTGCGACAGTCACTTTTTAAATTATATCTTATACTTTTTTAATACTCTCTATGGCAGAAATCATTCGTTGTACTTGGCGGAGCGATGTACGTATCGTTTTTGTCGTTGGTTTCAAATATGATATTATCGACGTTAGCTACTGCCAAATCAAAGTTGTCTTGAGTGCGTACCGTCCATCCAATGATGAGCATATCGGGATTTTCTTTGCAAATCTTTTGATAATACTTGCTAGGCAAATTTTTGAGCGAAGTTGCAAGAAAGTCGACGAATCGGTACTGTTTCATAGTCTTGACCATAATTCTGTGGAAAGTATACCAATCGCAAAGCTGACCGAGTATGATTTCGGGGTGGTTTTGCGCCCACCAACGCACCACGTAAGGGTCGAAGGACTCAATGCAGTAGTTGCCCTTATAGTCTTTAAGTATATCCCAAACTTTTGAGCAAGTTTCTTCGACGAGTTTTGTCGGTTTGATTTCAATGACGAGCCCTACTTGCCCATCGACAAGTTCAAGCGTTTGCTTAAAAGTGGGGATAGAGTAGTCGGTGTTCATCAATTTATACTCTTCAAGTTTTGAAGTATCTACCTGCGTAGCTTTTTCATTTCTTCCGCAAGTGCGGTTGAGTTTTGGGTCATGGTGTACGATTAACTCTTTGTCATTTGTAAGCCATACGTCGAATTCGATTCCGTAGCCGTGTTTGATTGCGTTTTCAAATGCGCCCAAAGAATTTTCGGGCAAGGTTTTGTTGTTGTGAAGTCCTCTGTGCGCGACGGGAGTTGCGGTCAACCATTTGGTATCTTTTTTCATAATTTGCTCCTAGTACCCTAATGTTTCGCCAATGATGACGACGTATACGTTTTCTTGATATCTCGTAGGGTGGTGCGATATCAAAGTTGCGTTGCAAATGCAATCGTCGCTGTCGCAGAGGCTGCACTGTCCGCTGGTAGCGCAAGGCGTGTTTTTGTTGAGTCTTTTTGCATTTGGCGGAGCGGCGATATTACGCGCTCTGTCAATTGCGCTTGCAAGATCTGGAGCGATCTTATTTGCGCCCAACACGTAAAGTATGTTTTTCACTCCAAACGCCAATGCGGAAATTCTATTGGCAGAACCGTCGATATTTACAAAGTCGCCTTGCTCGCTCAACGCGTTGGTAGAGGATACGTACCAATCTGCAGAACCTGCAAGTTGGTATACGTTTTGTCTTTGCTCCGGAGCAACGAGCGAATGAGAATAAATCGTATTGCCTCTTTTATATAGCATATTGTCCAAGTCAAGTTCTTTGACCGTCATACTTCCGCCCATACCTACGCTTGCGTTTTGCGGAATGGTATCGAGAATAAAGTCCAATGCTTCTTTGCGGCTTTCGAAGTAAAAAGGTTTAAAGCCTCTTTTTGTCAAATTGTTCATTACTTTTTTTATATCCATATCGTCTCCTGGTATTGCGCTTTTACGTTTGGCAACACTTATATATAATTATTATACTAAATATATTTGCTAAAATCTATAATTTTTTATATAATGTTAGTATAAAAAATTAGATTGAGGAAGTTATGCCCAAAGACCAATCCAATATAAGAAATTTTTGTATAGTTGCGCACATAGACCACGGCAAGAGCACGCTTGCAGACTGTATTATGGACGTCACGCAGACTGTGGCGAAGCGAGACGCTAAAGAACAACTTCTCGACAGTATGGATATCGAGAGGGAGAGGGGTATAACCATCAAGCTTACCCCCGTGACTATGAAGTATAATTATAATGGGCAAGAGTATACTTTCAATCTTATAGATACTCCCGGACACGTGGATTTTACCTATGAAGTATCCCGTTCGCTCAAAGCGTGCGAGGGCGCAATCTTAATCGTGGACGCGTCGCAGGGCATAGAGGCGCAGACGTTGACCAATGTATATCTTGCGCTTGACAACGATTTGGAGATACTTCCTGTAATCAACAAGATAGATTTGCCGTCGGCAAGACCCGACGAGGTCAAGGCTGAGATCGAGGACGTAATAGGTCTTGACGCGCAAAACGCGCCCCTTATATCGGCAAAGGAGTGCATTGGCATAGACGAAGTGCTTAAGCAGGTAATAGAGTTGTTGCCGCCGCCCAAAGGTAAGCACGACGCGCCTTTCAAGGCTTTGATATTTGATTCATATTACGATTCTTACAAGGGAGCAATATCTTTTATCAGAGTTTTTGACGGAGAAATCAAGGCGGGCGATAGGATAAGAATGTGCGTTACCGGCAAAGAGTTCGACGTAACTGAAGTGGGTATTTTCGTGCCTAAAATGCAAGCCAAAGACTCTCTGTCGGCAGGCGACGTAGGCTATCTCTGCGCAAGTATCAAGAATGTCAGCGACACAAAAGTGGGCGATACGATACTTATGGCAAGCGACAAGACGTCGACGCCTCTCGATGGATACAAAGAAGCTTCGCCTATGGTATTCTCGGGCGTATATCCGGCAGACGGATCTAAGTACAACGACCTCAAGGACGCGTTGGAAAAACTCAAACTCAACGACGCGTCGCTTATGTACGAGCCGGAAGTGTCCACAGCGTTGGGATTTGGATTTAGATGCGGATTTTTGGGGCTTCTGCACATGGAAATAATTCAAGAGAGATTGGAAAGGGAATTTGATCTCGACCTTGTTACTACTGCGCCAAGCGTATCGTATAAGGTAATCAAGACGAATGGCGAAGAGTTAATCGTCTCCAATCCGTCCAATCTACCGCCTGCGGGAGATATTGACCATATGGAAGAGCCCGTAGTCAACGCTTTTATTTATACTCCTCCCGAGTACGTCGGATCTATTATGGAACTTTGCCAAGACAAGCGCGGAGAGTTTATCAATCTCACTTATCTTGATACGACGAGAGTACGCATTGATTACGTTATGCCGCTCAACGAAATTATCTACGACTTCTTTGACACTCTCAAATCGCGTACCAGAGGATATGCAAGTCTCGATTATGAGATTGCCGATTATAAAAAGAGCGATTTGGTCAAGTTGGATATGTTGCTCAACGGCGAAGTGTGCGACGCATTGAGCCTAATCGTGCACAAAGACAAAGCTTACGCAAGGGGCAGAGGTATTGCCGAGAAACTCAAAGACGTCATTCCAAGACAGTTGTTTGAGATACCTATTCAGGCGGCTATAGGCGGAAAGGTCATTGCCAGAGAGACTGTCAAGGCAATGCGTAAAGACGTGCTTGCCAAGTGTTACGGCGGAGATATTACCCGAAAGAAGAAACTTCTCGAAAAGCAAAAAGAAGGCAAAAAGCGTATGCGCCAAGTTGGTTCTGTAGAGCTTCCAAGCGAAGCTTTTATGTCCATACTCAAAATTGATAGTTGATATGAGCCAGTCAAAGCAAAGTTTGGGGATATATATACATATACCTTTTTGCAAATCGAGGTGTATATATTGCGACTTTATATCGTCGGTTGACGATTGCTCTCAAAGAGAAAAATACATCGAATACCTTTGCAGACAGATAAGACTTGCGGGAAGAGAATATGCGGAAGACTATACTGTCGATACGCTTTATTTAGGCGGGGGCACGCCCACTTTACTTGACGGCGCGCAGTTGAAAAAAATCAGCAAAGAAATTTTCAGTAATTTTAATTGCAATCTTAAAGAGTTTTCCATAGAGGCAAATCCCTGCGCGGTTGACAGAGAAAAGTTGATTGCGCTCAAAGATATGGGCGTCACTAGATTGAGTTTGGGCGTTCAAAGTTTTAATGACGACTTGCTCAATATGCTAGGCAGAAGACACGATTCAAAGCAGGCGGAAGAGGCAATAAAGCTTGCCGCAGAATTTGGATTTGACGTAAGCGTCGACGCAATGATAGGATTGCCAAATCAGACGAAAGACGATATAAAGAGTTTTATCGACAAAGCTGACTCTCTAGGCGTAGAGCACGTATCTGTATATATGTTGAGCGTAGAAGAGGGAACGGCGCTCAAACGGCTTATTGAGCAAGGCAAGCTTGTTGCAAAAAGCGACGACGAGATTGCCGATTTCTACGATTACGCTTGTCTACGTCTCAAAGAAAAGAAATTTGAACGTTACGAGATTTCCAATTTCTGCAAAAATCAAAAGGTTTCTCATCACAATTTGCGCTATTGGCAATGCCTTGACTATCTTGGATTGGGCATGGGCGCTCATTCATTGACAAAGGGAGAGAGATGGCGCAACGCAGATAATTTTGAAGAATATTACGATTGCGTAGACGAAGGAAATTATCGCCTAGATATGCAGCAATTGAGCAATGACGATATGGAGAGCGAATACGTGATGCTCTCGTTTAGATTGCAAAAGGGCATTGACTTATCGGAGTTTTCCGCCAAGTTTGGACACGACTTTTTAAGCAAATATTCCCATGCGATTGAAAAGCATAAAAATCATCTGGAAATAACTAATTCTAGCGTATCAATCAAATATGAATATATTCAACTAATGAATTCAATAATAGTAGATTTTATATAATTAGAATTGTATATATTATAAAAATTTGTTAATTTCTTTTTATTTTTTACTTCTTCCTTATGTATAAGCTTGCCATACGGCAAACTTATCCCAATTACTTACACTTTGTAAAAGAAGTGTTGTTGCAGTTGGGGCAGGGCGGCATCTTGTCGCCGGCGTCAAGTCTGAGGTCAAAACCGCAGTTCGTACAGCTATAACAGCCCTTGCCTGGCTTTTCGCCAGTGTTCACTTTTGCTACTCTTGCCATATTGCACCTCCGTGTTTTTTTGTTTTCAATTAGAGTATTCACATTCCTTTTGAAGTTATTCAAAAATTTAACATCTTAAAAATTTCTTATTAAATAAAATCTTTTGTTACTTTATAAAAAATTTATCATAGGGTATGGACAAACTGTTTTTTTATGTTATAATAAAATCATGGAACTGCAAGCAAACGAAAACGTCTGCGAAGAAGCTGGCAACGGAGTTGACGCAACCCAAGGAGTTGGCGATACGTCCGCAGAAGCTAAAGAGCCGGTGAATAGCGCTTCGTCGGAGAAGAATATTCGGTCTAAGGGCAAGAATTACGGAAAGAAGTTTTCTGCAAGACTTTATAAGTATTTCTCGCTATGGACCTTCTTTATCTATTACTTCAACTTTATGGTAAGAATAGGTATGCGCTGTTCCGATTATTACAAAGTCAACGGGATTACCAAATTTTCATTATGGTGGGCTGTCATGACCGACACTTCAAAGTGGGGAGAGATATGCCACGCCGTATTTGATTGGTATACTATAACTCTTTTGGTGTTCTTATTCTTATATGCGGCGGTATTTTTGATTACCTTTATAAGGTTTTCGCCAAGGAATAAGAAGACGTTCAAATATTTTAAGAAAGGTTTCGTTATGGCAAGACGCGTTATCAAACTGATAAGCGTCGGTTTGACGTTGACCGTCTTGGTCAATTCTGCTAAACTTGCTACGTTCAGTGATAAATTCATGTTCGTTATCTCTTTGCTTTCAATTTTGTTTACTCTTATGCAGATATTCGTTTCCGTGACCACTTGGATAATTGGACGAAAATTGAATAGAAGCGTAAAACAATACGTAGGCAACGTAATGAGCAACTATATAGCTACGGCTCGCGTGAGACCTCAAAGAATTTCGTCAAATAAGGTAATAGCTACGGTAGGAGACAAGTTGGGCAAGGCAAAAGACAGGTTTTTGCGTACCATAGAGACGTTGACGTTGACCAACGACGAGGCTATGCGCAGAGCGGCTGAGCTTGAAGGAAGCGCCGTCGACACAAAGGACATGACGGAAAGATTTGAGAACGATTACCAACCTCAAGCCAATGAAGAAGAAGTTCAAGTCGAAGAGCAAAAGGAAAAGGTTAAGAAGACGAAACTCAACGTCAGAAGGGATAAGCGATTATTGACCAAAAAAGAAAAGCAAATTGTTCAAAAGAGAGTTAAGGTAGGCAAATTCGGCAAAGCGCAAGAGTCAACCGCGCAAGATAAAGATATTGCAGAGCAAGTCGCAAGCGACGTCGCTCAAGACGTGGACTGCGCACTTGATGGGGAGAAAGATGAATCAACTACATAAGAGCGGAGAAGATTATTTAGAGGCGATATTGTTTATCGAGGAACAAAAAGGCAGGGTAAAATCTGTTGATATTGCCAACTTTTTGGGAGTGTCTAAGCCTAGCGTAAACAAAGCGTTGACTATTCTGCAAGAAATGGGTTACGTCAGCAAGCCGAGTTACGGAGAAGTTACGATTACCGAAGAAGGCAAACGGAGAGCAAAGACCGTCGCCGTTAAGCACGTCGCATTGACAAGATTGCTTACTGACGTATTGGGAGTAAGCGTCGATACGGCAGAAAAGGACGCTTGCAAGATAGAGCATGATATCAGCGAAGAAACAACAGAAAAACTAATCGCATATCTTGATATGTTAGGCGATAAGTGAGGTGTCGCAATTTTACACGGCAACAGTGTTTCCCATACGTCTTCAAACTCACTTGGCGTACATTAAGTACGACTGCATTCGTTTTCATTGTATGAAAAACATTTTTGTTCGTGAAAATCTTGTGCCACTCACTTATCGCCTAACGAGGGCGAAGTTATGTTTAAATATTTATAAAAGTTTAAAATTAAATTGACAATAAGTAATTTTAAAAATATAATATTACCAATCACACATATTGGGAGGTTGGGTATGGACGAAATGCCTATTACCGCTGCCGAAGAAGAGCAGAAGACACCCCAAGTGGAAGAAGTAGTTTCAAAATCCCCACAAAGCCAAGACGATAAAAAACAAAATAAGTTTTGGACATTTACCAAAAAACTTTCAAAGAGATGGTTTATCGAAGCCTTTACGGGTATGGCGCAAGGACTTTTCGTCACGTTGATAGCAGGCACGATTTTTACCACGCTCGGTCAGTACGTTTTCACGGAAAACAATGCAGTAGGACGTTTGCTTGTCATAGCCGGCAAGATAGCTTCGCTCTTGATGGGCGCAGGTATCGGCGCGGGCATCGCGCACAGACTTAAGATGCCGCCGCTTGTCATATTCAGCGCAATAGTAGCCGGCTTTATCGGCGCGTGGGCGGACACCTTTATCACGGCTGGTTGGGACGCTAACGCCGTCTCGGCTTTGGCAGGTAAGATTTTTGCCGGCAACGCAACTCGCCCCGGAAATCCTATAGGCGCGTACGTCACTGCTTTGATGGCTTGCGAGATAAGCGGATTAGTTGCAGGAAGGACTAAACTTGATATAATCATAGTGCCTTTCGTTTCGCTTATAGTTGCAATCTTAGGCGCGTTCGTATCGTGGCCGTTTATATGGCTCGTCAATATGCTTGGCAAGGGCATTGCCGTAGCTACTAGCATTACGCCGTTCTTTATGGGTATAATAGTAGCCGTAGTTATGGGTATACTTTTGACTTTGCCCACTTCAAGCGCGGCAATTTGGGTAGCTATAGCCGCGCCTATAATAGCCTCGGGATCGGCAGAAGAGGTAAGGGCGATATATATTGCAGGCGGAGCGGCGACTGTAGGTTGCGCTTGTCAAATGGTAGGCTTTGCCGTGATGAGTTTTAAGGAAAACGGCTTTGGCGGACTTATATCGCAAGGCATAGGCACGTCGATGTTGCAAATCCCCAACGTAATGAAAAATCCACGAATAATGTTACCCCCGATAATTGCCAGCGCAATATGCGGACCGCTTTCCACTTGCGTATTCAAACTTATGTGCGGAGCGTCTGGCGGCGGTATGGGTACTTGCGGATTTGTAGGCATAATAGAAATTATATCCGCTTATAAGTCGCAGGGCGGTAATCTCGGACTTGTTATTTCAGGCATAATCTTACTTATGATAGTTTTGCCGGCAGTCTTAAGCTGGGCGTTCTGTCTTTTGTTTATTAAGGTTAAATGGATTAAAGAGGGGGATATGAAACTCCCAGAGTAAGTAACCGACCGTGTATAGCGCCGCTCTTTTTGTCCTAACAACTAGGTCGCCCTCGGGGTCACGTACGGCAAGTACGCTCACCGCTCGGTTGCCGTTGCACGGGCAAAAATAACAGCACTCTCCACGCTCGCAAGTGTATAAAGTTAAGTAACTTTTCAAACGCGTCATTCTAAAATATCATTTCGACAGCAGTGGAGAAATCTCCACTGCCTTTTTTATATCGCTTTCTGCAGACGAAATATAACTCAAATTCTTTGATAAAAGATTTTGATAATTTTTCTTTTTGGTATATAATTATATAGTAAAAGACTTTATCAATTTGCGAGGTATTTATGAAAGTATTATCAAGAAGTAAAATTGACAGGCAGTATAAATGGAGATTGGAAGATATAATCCCATCTGACGAAGAGTGGGAGAGACTTTATTTAAACACGGAAAGCATGAGCAATGCTATAACCAAATATCAAGGCAAGTTGGGCGAAAAGGCGAGCATTTTGCAATGCTTGCGTTTTGACGACGAATTGAGTATGAACGTAGAAAAACTCTACGTTTACGCAAAGATGCGCAAGGACGAAGATTGCTCGGTTGACAAATACGTAGGCATGGTAGACAGAATTAAAAATCTACTTGTAGACGTATCTGAAAAGTCTGCTTATATCATGCCGGAACTCTCGGCAAACAGCGAAGAGTTTTTGCGAGAGCTTGTCAGCGACGGAGATTTTGAGGACTATTCTTACACGATACAACTTATTATCAAAAACAAACGTCACACGCTGTCCACTCCTGAAGAAGTTTTGCTTGCCAAGACGGGGCTGTTCAGCGGTATATTCCAAGAAGCCTTTGGAATGTTTGACAATCTCGATATCAAGTTTAATAAATTTACTACCGTGAGCGGCGAAAAGGTTCAACTGTCTCACGGACTGTACGGCGCGCTCATGCAGTCTACCGTACGCGATGATAGACGTAAAGCCTTTGAAACTATGTTTACCGCGTACAAGGATATGATAAATACTATTGCGACCTTGTATATCGGCAACGTAAAAAAGAACGTTTTCTATTCGCAGGTGCGCAAGTACGAAAATTGTCTTGACAGAGCGACTAGCGGAGAAGACGTGTCTGTAGGCGTATATTACAGACTTTTGGACTGTATCAACGACAATATACCTCTTCTTCACAGATATTTGCGTTACCGCAGACACGCGCTTGGTTATCCGCAATTGCACATGTACGACTTGCATGTGCCAATCACAGGCGGAGACAGTCTCGGCGTAGAGTACGAAGAGGCTTGCAAGATAGTCAAAGAAGCGTTGCAACCGCTCGGCGAAGAGTATGCAGGTTTGCTAGACAAGGCTTTCAATGAAGGCTGGATAGACGTATACGAGAATAAAGGCAAGAGAAGCGGAGCTTACAGCTGGGGCTGTTTCGGCGCTCATCCTTACGTATTGCTCAACTATCAAAAGACGACCCACGATATTTTCACGATAGCGCACGAATTGGGACACGCTATGCACACGTATTATTCAAACGCCAATCAGCCGTACCCAAAGGCGGACTACAAGATTTTCGTAGCAGAAGTCGCTTCCACAGTCAATGAAGTATTGCTTGTCCGCCACTTGTTATCCAAAGCGCAAGGCGAACAGAAAAAGTATCTCTTGTCTTATCTATTGGATATGTTCCGTACTACGGTGTTCCGTCAGACGCAATTTGCGGAATTTGAATACGAAGCGCACAAAATGGCGGAAGAGGGCAAGCCTATGAGCGCAGAAGCTCTTTGCGAAGTATATCGCAAGCTCAATAGAAAGTATTACGTGACCACGGGAGTACTCAACGACGACCTTATCAAATACGAGTGGGCGAGAATACCGCACTTCTACAACGCTTTTTACGTGTATAAATATTCTACCGGACTTATCAGCGCGTTGTGTATCGCCGACAATATTCTCAAAAACGGAGAAAGCGCAGTAGCCGATTACAAAAAATTCCTCAAAGCGGGCGGAAGTATGTCTCCGGTAGAGATACTCAAGTTGGCAGGCGTAGACTTGACAACCGACGAGCCTTACGAACAGGCAATGGCAATCTTTAAGGATACCTTAGAAGAGTTAGAAAAAATGTAATTTATCAATTACGTTTGACTAAAGAACAGCTTTTATATTATTATAGAAGCGGAGATAAATATGGCAGAAGAAAAGAAACAAAACAATATCGTAAGGAGTATGCCTTGCTCGTTAGAGGCGGAGCAAGCGGTACTCGGCGCAATTATAAGCGACAACGAAGTGGCTATACGCATAGTCAGCGATTTGGTTGTCGACGATTTTTATGCAAAAAATCACAAGACGATATTTGAGCAGATACAAAAGTTAAGCAAAGAAAACAAGCCTATAGATATAGTAATGCTTGCAAGTTCTTTAGATAGAGACGGTAAACTTGCCGAAGTGGGCGGGGTTACCACCTTGGATGAATTGGTGGACAGTATACCTTCTACCGCCAACGTAGATTATTATGTCAATATACTCAATCAAAATGCATTGCGCAGACGTCTTATCAGAGAATGTCGCGGCATAGTCGACAAGTCGTATGAGGAAGAAGACGCAGAGAAGGTCTTGGCTTACGCAGAGTCGCAAATATACAACGTGGCTGAAAAGAAAGATTCGTCGTCGCTTCTTCACGTCTCCAATTCCACAGTCGAAGTGATGGAAAGGATAGAAAAGGCTTATAGAGAAAACGGCAGTCAAGGCGGTCTCAAAGTTGGATTTAAGAATTTGGACGAGGCCACCAACGGATTCTTGCCCGGTCAAATGATAGTTCTTGCCGCCCGCCCCGGTTGCGGTAAGACCTCGTTCGTAATGAATATGGTTGCCAATCTGGCAAGCAAAGCGGACTCCCAAGAAGTCGTTGCCGTATTTAACCTCGAAATGTCCGCCGGCGAACTCGTAATGAGACTTATCTCCAATATTGCGAGACTTGACTCTAGAGACCTATTGGGCGGTCTTGAGAACAAGGACAACCTTGACAGAGTATGGAGCGCGCAAGATATTTTGCAAAGAAGCAATATTTATATAGACGATACGGCGGCAATTACCACCGAGCAGATTATGTCCAAGTGCAGAAGACTCAAGATGCAAAAGGGCAGACTTGACCTCGTAGTAATCGACTATTTGCAACTTATTACGTCAAGCGATTCCAAGAAATCAAGACTTGACAGCGTTACGGATATATCCCGTTATATCAAGATTCTTGCCAAAGAACTCAAAGTGCCGGTTATCATTTTGTCGCAGATGTCGAGAAGCATCGAAAAGAGAGATGACGGAGATAAAGATCCAAAGCTTTCCGACTTGAGAGATTCGGGAGCAATCGAGCAGGACGCAGATATAGTAGCATTCCTTACGGACGGAGATTTCAACGTAGACGCGGGCAACGCCGCAATTCGTTTGATGATAGCCAAGCACCGTAACGGTTCGGTATGCGAATTGTATTTTGAATGGGATAAGAGCAAAATGCGCTTTAGACCTACGATAGCCACCAGAATTGCGCCCACCGCCAAGACGGACGACGGGGATATGCAATCGGCGGGCGGTATTGATATACCTCTTCCCGACGCTCCCGACGATAGCGGAGATTTCAGCGTCGGCGGAGTAGATATTTCAGATTTATATTAGAGTTAGATTAAATAAATGAAAAGGTTATTTCAGGCTTTCGATGAGTTCTAATAACCTTTTCTCGTTTAAAATTTCGTTTGTGACGTAATTCCCATTATAGAAAACTGCGTAATTTGTCCAAGCCATAGGCGCATTTTGCGCTTTTTCTTTGCTGTCTATAAAAATGGTCTCTAATTGAATACCTTTTTCTTTTGCAAATTTTTCTACTATTGGGATATATTTTGCGGTAAAGGGGCATCCGTGCGAGTAATAAATGACGAAGCCTTGTTTATCTATGCGAGGTTGTTTTGCGCAAGGCTTAAATTTGGGTACATTCGTATCGTTGCCAAACGGCAGATACATTAGCGTAAAATTCGGCTCGGCAGTGTCGGCAATCTTAAATCCTTTATATGCGAGGTATTTTGGGTCGGATAAATAGGGCATCTTTTTGGGAGAAGAAATTACGGTAATACCGCGTTTTCCCTGAGATTTTGCATCGGCAATGCAGGAGGATAATAAATCGTTTGCATACCCGTGTCCCTTAAATGAGCCCGAAACCCAAAAACAATTTATGTGTAAAAAATCGTTTGCCTCGATAGGACACCATGCGTTTTCTGCGGGAATATATTCGATAAAACATTTGCCTCGCTCGGTGGATTTTAAGAAAGTCAATCCCTCTTTCAATCTCTCGGCAAGCCACGCTTTTTTACTTGAGACCTGTATATCTTTGTTGTTTGAGATAGCGCAACAAATATGTTCTTTTTCCAAATTATCAAGTGTAAGTTTTACATATTCCATTTTAACAGCCTTCTACATTAGATATTGTAATTATAGCAAAGAGAAAAAGATTTTTCAACAAAAACTCTAATAAATCTATATAGACCCGAATATATATAGACTATGAGTTACAAGAAAGAAATTCAAAGCAAATTAAAAAGCAATTTAGACGGTATCGGCAATTATTTTACGATTACCGTCGACAAGGGATACGCTGTGATAGAAGGTCACAAGGGTATCGTGCAGTTTGACAAAGAGCAAATTATCGTCAAGCTTAAAAAGGGAAGCGCAATTTTTAAGGGCAAAGATTTGTGTATTGCAAGTTCGCAAAGTAAAGAACTCGTCATAAAGGGAGACGTTACCGACGTTTCGCTCGAGGGGGTGTATAAACAATGAAAATATACACGCGCATCGAATGCGAGGCAAGGAACTCCCAAAGGCTTCTCAATAAGTTCTCGGAGAAAAATATCGACGTTTTTAAGATACGGACCGACGGCGATAAAATGTCGTTTAATATAGATGATAAAGCGCTTAAACAAGCAAAAGAAATTATGGACAAAATGGCTCTTGAATATACCGTCGCAAGTAGAGGCGGAAAGTATCTTGCGGGCAAGCTGTCATTAAAGTACCTATCAATAATTATTCCTGCGATAATAGTTATCGCCTTGCTTGCGACTTTCACTAGAATGTGTTTTACTGTTGATATAATTGCAGACAGCGGAGAATTGAAAGAACAGATTTCTTATATTTTAGCGGAAAATTCAGTCAAGCCCTTTATGTTGAAGGACAAAATCGACACGTCCAAACTATCTTATGAAATAAGTAAAAATATAGACGAAATAGGTTTTGCAAATTGCTATTTTGACGGCTCGGTACTCAAGATTGAAGTTAAGAAAGTCCACGTAAAAGAAGAGCAGACGCAGTACGATCAAATAGTCGCCGACAGGGATTGTATCATTACCAAAGTATTGGTATTTTCGGGCACGGCGCTCGTAAAAGAGGGGGACGTCGTCAAGAAGGGCGACGTAGTAATAGCCGGCTATGTCGACACTATGCCCGAAGACCCCGAGAATGAAGAGAACGAGAGATTTACCGTCAAAGCCGACGGACTAGTATACGGAGAGACTTCTTATACAAAACAACTCGTTCTCACTGAAGAAGTGATTGACAGCGTACGTACCGGCAATAGTTATTCGACTACGCAAATTTATTTGTTTGGCAAAGCGATAGGTAAGGCGCAGCCCGTCAAATACGAAAAGTATGAGTACACGCAGGAGACCAAGAGTTTTGGCAGTGTGATACCTATAAAAGCCGTTACGACTACGTATTACGAAACC
>CAMWQA010000010.1 GCA_947176265.1 uncultured Clostridia bacterium
ATTTATGTTTTCCATATTAGAATATTATCATTAAATAGCTAAAATAGCTTGACATTGGCTAATATAGCCAATTATACTATTAGTATAGCTAAAATAGCTATCATAGGAGCTAAATATTATGACGAAAGAATTACAAGAGCTTGAAAAAAGAATTAAAAAAGAAAGAAGCAAAATAATGAAAGAAAGAATGCAAGAAATGTTTGAACATTGCAATGAAGTATACTATAGTATTAGTATTGTGGAATTGCGACTTATTTGGTATTTGCGACAGTTTACACAATGGACGCCTGAATATTGCATGGAAAGTGCAAAATACGTTTACAGAGCGAAACGCAATGCGGAAAGAACGATAGAAGAAGAAAAGAATATTAGCATTGATAAACCATAATAAGGGCGAAATTATGAATAATGCATTACAAGCACTCGAAGAAAAAATAAAAAATACTAGAAGTAGAAAAGCAAAAAATAAGTTGATACGATTATATGAGCGATGCAATGAAGTCTACGGAGATATCAGCACTTTAGAATTGGAGCTGATTTGGTATATCAGACAATCAAAAGAATATAGGACACACACTTATTTTCTTGTAGCAAAGAAGATCTATGAAGCAAATCTTGCATTTAGAGAATTGTTTGAAGCTGCAAAGAAAAGTGACATTGACAAATTATGATATTAGTAATATAATATTGATATGGACTTAATAATTGAATTGGTCGGAGCGGTATTGGAAGTCTACGTTGAACTTTTTACAAGCTCGGCTGAAAATAAGAATATTAGCAAAGGTAGAAGAATATTTCTCAAAATTCTTTTTGCGGTAATAGCTTTGAGCTTGGTTGCTTTCTTGGTTGTGGGCATAATATTGCTTATCGGAAATCCTACGAACGTTGAGCAAATTGTGGGAATAGTCTTGATAGCTTTGGCGGCAATTGGCATGTTGGCACATATAATTATCGTACTTGTCAACGCAAAAAAGAATAAGAAAATCAATGAACCTTTAGATAAAGAGGATATCCAATATAAAGAAAACGATAATTCGTTATTAAAATAATTATATTATTATATTTACATAAGAAGTCAAAGACCGACAAAGTCTTTGATTTTTTTATTTGTCCATTGTGTTAAAATTCTCGTATTGAGTAATGCGGAGGTAAAGTAATATGCGATTGGAATTGACAAATAATGCAAATTGCGCCGTTGCAAAATTAAACGGCGAACTTGACGAAGGCTGCGTAAAAGAAGTCAGAGAGAAGATTGACAGATTTATTGCAGGCAACAGTTTCGGACAGTTTGTTTTTGATTTTGCGGGAGTGTCTTTTATGGACAGCACGGGCATAGGTATGTTGCTGGGAAGATACAAAAATCTCAAACAGTTGGGCATACCCATCTATATCAGCAATGCGCGCGGACACGTTGATTTTATACTGTCCACGGCAGGAATATACACAATAATGAGGAAAATAAGTTAATAGGCGAGGTTAAATATGAATGAATTCAAACTAAAATTGTTGTCCAAGATAGGTAATGAAAGTTTTGCAAGAAGCTGCGTGTCGGCGTTCTGTCTTGAGCTTAATCCGACTTTGGAAGAGATAAACGACGTCAAGACAGCCGTATCTGAGGCAGTGACCAATTGCATCGTGCATGCGTACAACTCTCAAGAGGGAAAATATATTGACCTTTCCGTGCGTATAGAAGACGGAAAAGTTGAAATAATTATAGAGGACGAGGGATGCGGAATAGAAGACGTAGAACAAGCCGTTCAACCTTTCTATACTACAAAACCCGATCAAGAGCGAAGCGGAATGGGCTTTACGCTTATCAAAACTTTTATGGATAAAGTGGATATCATTTCACAAAAAGACAAAGGAACAAAAGTGATTATGCAAAAAGAATTTAAGAAGGAATGATATGCTTGATTATCAAACAACAATAGAGCTACTCAATCTGGCAAAAGCAGGAGACGAAAGCGCGAAAAGTACCTTGATAAGCGAGAATATGCCGTTGATAAAGAGCATTGCAAGACGGTATAGAAATAAACAAGTTGAGTACGACGACCTTTTGCAACTGGGCGCTTTGGGACTTGTCAAGGCAATCAATAACTTTGATTTGTCTTTCAACGTCAAGTTTTCTACTTACGCCGTACCGATGATTGCAGGCGAGATCAAAAGATTTATAAGAGACGACGGCACGATTAAGGTGTCAAGGGCAATGAAAAGTCTTTGCAGTAAAATACAGACTTACGTAAGCGAGTGTAATGCCAACGACCTAAATCCTACGGTAAAGCAAATTGCAACTCATTTCGGTATCGAAGAGCAAGAAGTAGTCTTTGCCATGGACAGTAACAAATATCCCGTGTCTATCTTTGAAAAATTCGAAGACGACAACAGTCAGTGCGTGATGGATAAGCTTGCCTCAAATGAGACGAGCGAAGACATGATAAACAAAATCCTGCTCAAAGATTGCATAGACTCCTTGCCTGACAGAGAGAAAAAAGTAATAATACTGCGGTATTACAGAGACAAGACGCAGAGTGAAATTGCTCAAATGTTGGGAGTGTCGCAAGTGCAGATCTCCCGAATAGAGAGTAAAGTCATAAGTCAATTAAAACAAGCGCTTGCTTGAGAAGTATAAATCACTACCTTATGGACAACATCCTAAAAGGGGGTGATTTTTTTTATGAAAAGTCCGCTATTTAAAGACAACGTTGAGGACAGGGAAATCAGATTTAAAGCTCCCGAGGAAATCGACGTAATTCATAATAAAGACAAGAGGTGTAATAATGGAAGATAAGCAATATATGGAATACGTGCATGCCAATGCGCAAAAGAGTAATCATTTAGTCACGTTGGTGTGGGCATTTATAGTAGGAGGTATTATTTGCTGCATAGGTCAAGGCTTTGGCGACTTATTTAAATTTGCTCTGCCAAATTGGGAAAAATCGAAAATTGCCGCGCTGGTAAGCATGACGATGATATTCTTGGGTTCTTTCCTTACAGGTATTGGCGTCTACGATAAGTTGGGCGCAAAAGCCGGCGGCGGCTCGATAGTGCCAATTACAGGTTTTGCAAACTCGGTCGTATCGCCTGCAATGGAGTTTAACAAAGAGGGAATTGTCTTGGGTATGATGGCAAAAATGTTCGTCGTGGCAGGTCCAATAATCGTGGCAGGTACGGTTTCATCGGTAGCGTCGGGTATAATTTATTATATCGTTGGCTTGTTCCAATAACTGATAAAATAATATAGGAGAATAGATATGAAAGTCGGTAAACAAACGTATTTGCTTGACAATAAGGTATATATTCAGTCGGCGTACTCATTGGCAGGACCTTATGAATCAAAAGGTAATTTCCGAGACTACTTTGACTGCGTGATGGAAGACGACGAGTGGAAGTGCAAGTCGCACGAAATGGCGGAGATAGAAATGCAGAGATTCGTAATAGGCGAGTGCCTGTCAAGGGTAAACGTCTCGCCGCTCGATTGCGGAGCGATAATGGGCGGCGACTTGATAAATCAAATCGTGCCCACATCTTTTTCGGCAAGAGATTTTCACACTCCCTTTATGGGATTATACAACGCTTGCGCAACCTTTGGCGAAGCGCTGTCTATAGCGTCGACGCTTGTGAACGGCGATTTTGATAAGATTGTATGCTGTACGAGTTCGCACTATGCGACTGCCGAAAGACAGTATAGATACCCGCTTGAGCTGGGTACTCAACCTACTCCCGAATCTCAGTGGACGGTCACGGGAAGCGGAGCGGTTTTGTTGTCTAAAAAGGCGGGAGAATATCCGCTTGTCAAAGGGTATACGATAGGCAGAGTACTCGACTTTGGCTTGACCGATCCAAATAACATGGGCGGAGCTATGGCGCCTGCTGCGGCAAATACCATCATCACACACTTTAAAGATACCGGTCGTTCGCCAGATTATTACGATTTAATAATTACGGGAGACTTGGGAAGATTCGGCAGAGAAACTTTGCATTACCTTTGCAAAAAAGAGGGGTATGAGCTCAACAATCTCAACGATTGCGGAAGTATGATGTATTGCGATAAGCAAAAGGCAGGTCAAGGCGGTTCGGGCGCAGGATGCTGTTCGCTGGTATTTGCGTCTTATCTGTATAAAAAACTTGTGGATAAATCGTTGAAAAAAATTTTGTTCGTACCCACTGGCGCAATGCTGTCAAAAGACTCGGCGCTTCAGGGCGAGAGTATCCCGGGTATCGCGCACGCTGTAATAATTGAAAGAGAGGATTTTTATTGATATGGAAATGTTTTTGGGATACGTTAAGGCATTCGCTATCGGCGGATTGGTGTGTATGATTGCGCAAATTCTCATCAACAAAACCAAGATGACCTCTGCAAGAATATTGGTTATGTTTTTGCTTTTGGGAGTATTTTTGGAAGTAATAGACGTATTTAAGTATATCGAGAACTTTGCGGGCGCAGGTATTACCATACCTATTACCGGCTTTGGAAGTACTATAGTCAAAGGCGCGAAAGAGGGCGCAAAGATAGGTTTCTTTGAAGCGATAACGTATGGATTCAGAAATATGGCAGGAGGTCTGACCGCTGCGGTATTCTTTGGATTTTTCTTTGCTTTGATATTTAAGTCGCACTCAAAGAAAGCGTAAGTTGGCTTTTTATATAGGTTATGAAAGGACGTAATATTATATGCTAGTTGTAAAATGCAAGAGAATCAACGCATATAATATTGTATGTATAGATGCAGATGCGCTCGTAGGAAGTTCAAAGCATTCTTAGCCTTTGTAATAATACTTGCTATCATAATAAGTTGTCTCTTATATTTTAGAGGCAACTTGATAAATTACGTCGACAAGTATACCTGCGCATTGATTACGACGAGAGTCGTGGACATTTTTAACAGTTCCACAACCGAAGCCTTGACAGGCGAGATGTTTCAAGATAAGTCCAATTTTTATGAGATAAGATACGACAGTGACGGCAACGTAGCATTAATTAGCGGAGATATGGTTGTCATCAACGCGCTTATGCGAGACGTGGCGGCAATATCGCAAAGAGAAGTCAACGTCCTTTGCGAAAGCGAAGATATACAAGTGCCGTACAGCAGTATTTTGGGAAGCGTAGTCATCGCCAACTACGGCGGGAAGTATCCTCTTAAACTTGAAAATATAGGCAATATCCAATGCAATTATCGCACTACTTTTGAAAGCGTGGGTATTAATCAAACATTGCTTTGTATGTATATAGATTTGTTTGCCGATATTAGTATCATGTTGCCTTTGTGCGTTAAAAACGTGAAAGTGCAAAACTCTATGGTTGTGTATCAAAATCTCATAGTTGGCAAAGTGCCTGAATTTTATTTTCAAAACGGACTAGGAAATTCTTTAAAGTTATAGGCGGCTCTTCTTAAGTCCTCACGGCAAAATAGCTATTTATACGCTAAGAATGTTATATATTTAAGCAATATGAGGAAAACGCTTGCTTTTGCCATGTTTTAATGCTAGAATATCATTACAAACGTTGAAAAGGAACGTATCCCAACAAAGACGAGCAACAGAGATTTTGCCTCAATGGGCTGAAATGGCAAAAGGTAAGTCAAGGGAGAATTCGCCTTGGAGTTGTTTTGTTGAAGTAAGTAGGCAAGACCGTCGGTAACGTTATAACCATACGAGGCATTTGTCTTATATTAATAGGCAATGCGAATTTAGGTGGTACAGCGCAAATGCGCCCTAATAATAGGGGCGTGTTTTTTTATATAAAGTGAGGTAAATATGAAAGAAAAGATTGCAAAACTTATTGAAGAGGCAAAGTTGGCTATTAAGCAAAGCCATACTCTTGCATTAATCAACAACGTCAAAGTTAAGTATCTTGGCAAAAGCGGAGAGTTGACGGGACTTTTGAGAGGAATGAAAGACCTTCCGCAAGAGGAAAGACCGCTCGTTGGTAAATATGTCAACGAGGCAAGAGACGTCATTACGCAATTGACGGAAGAAAAGACCAAAGAACTCGCGCAGGCGGAAATCGACGCAAAGATGCTTGCAGAGGGCGTGGACATTACTCTCGACGGCAAGGGCGAAGACAAGGGAAGTTTGCACCCATGTACGCTCGTGACCAACGAAGTGCTTGATATTTTTACTTCTTTGGGATTTACTATCGGTCAAGGCCCTGAAATCGAATTTGACAAGTTTTGTTTTCAAATGCTCAATATTCCGCCCGATCACCCAGCAAGAGATATGCAAGATACGTTCTATATAACGGACGATATACTCTTGCGTACTCACACTTCTTCAATGCAGGCGCGTACTATGATAAATACTCAACCGCCTATTAGAATCGTTTGCCCGGGCAAGGTGTACAGACCCGACGACGACGCGACGCACTCGCCAATGTTCCAACAGATTGAGGGACTCGTGGTAGATGAGAAAGTTACGCTTTGCGACCTCAAAGGTCTTTTGGAGACTTTTGCTCAAAGACTCTTTGATAAAAAGACAAAGGTCAGATTCCGTCCGTCCTTCTTTCCATTTACAGAGCCTAGCGTAGAAGTAGACTTAACTTGTTCGGTATGTCACGGCAAAGGTTGCAGAATATGCAAAGGCACTGGTTGGATTGAGATACTCGGCGCGGGCGTGGTTAATCCCAAAGTTTTGGACAACTGCGGTATTGACAGCAAAAAGTACAAGGGCTTGGCGTTCGGTATGGGCGTTGAAAGAGTTGCTATGATAAAATACGGTATACCCGATATGAGAATCTTGTTTGAAAACGACGTGAGATTCTTGAAGGAATTTAAATAGGAGGGTAAGATATGAAAGTTTCATTGAGTTGGTTAAAAGATTTTGTAGATATAGACGTTACAGTCCAAGAACTTGCGGACAAACTTGTCAGCGCAGGTTTTGAGGTAGAAGAAATTATAGACTCAAGCGCAAATATGAAAAACGTTGTGCTTGGCAAAATAGTTAAGCTTGAGAAGCATCCCGACGCGGATAAATTGCAGATATGCCAGATTGACGTGGGCGGAGCTGAACTCGTGCAAATCGTAACGGGCGCGCAAAACGTCGCAGAGGGAGATCTCGTGCCGGTTGCGATGGATAATTCTTTATTGCCTACAGGTCAAGCGATCAAAAAGGGCAAATTGCGCGGCGTTGTTTCCAACGGTATGCTTTGCTCGGGAGAGGAATTGAAACTTACGGAAGAAGAATATGCTGGCGCAAGCGTACACGGAATTCTGATTATGAACTCAGAAAAATATCCGTTGGGTACGGATATGAACGTCGTGCTTGGCAATGACGATATTGTACTCGATATTGGTATAACTGCAAATAGATCCGACTGCAACAGTGTGCTGGGCATCGCAAGAGAAGTGGCTACCGTGCTTAAAAAACCGTTGAAAATGCCTGAAATATACTTCGAGACGGATAAAAGCATCAAAGCGCAAGATTTTGTAGAAGTTGACGTGCAAGATACAACGCTTTGTCCAAGATACATGGCTGCCGCAGTGAAAGATATTAAAATACAGAGCAGCCCCGAAATTATTCAAAAAAGACTTAAATCCGTTGGATTGCGTCCAATAAATAATATAGTCGACATTACCAATTATATTTTGATTGAGATTGGTCAGCCTATGCACGCATTTGACAAAAATTACTTAGAAGGCGGCAAGATTATCCCAAGAAGAGCAAAGAATGGCGAAAAAATTGTCGCGCTCAACGAAAAGGAATATGAACTTGACGATACTATGTTGGTTATTTGCGACAAAAATAAACCTTGCGCTGTTGCCGGTATAATGGGCGGACTTAACAGCGGTATCAACGCTAATACCAATACGATAGTCTTTGAATCGGCTAAATTCTTGAGAGATAATATCAGAAGAACTTCGAGAAAGTTGAATTTGCGCTCTGACTCGTCGTATAGATACGAGAGAGGAATTGACTTTGATTCTCAAAGACTTGGTATTATGCGCGCGTTGACGTTGATATACAAATACGGTTGGGGAAAGATAGCCGATGGAATAATCGACAAACTTGCTCAAGATCTTACGAGAAACGTCGTAGTAACGAGCGTCGGCGAAATCAATGAAATTTTGGGAATTGAAGTGCCTTCGGAAGTAGTTCTGGAGATACTCAATAGTTTGCAAATTCAAAGCAGTATTGACAAAGACGGCAAGCTCACGTGCGTATGTCCTGCATTTAGAGACGATATCGAAAATGCAAACGATCTTGCCGAAGAGGTAATAAGATTATACGGCTACGATAAGGTGGTCAGCACCTTGCTGAAAGGCGGAAATCAAACTCTTGGCGGCAAAAATCGCGTAGAAAAGAACACGGATATTATTAAAGATATATGCGTTAGCCGCGGAATGAACGAGATTTTGACGTATTCGTTTACAACGCCGAAGTCCTTTGACGTGTTGAAACTCAAAGAAGACGATTCAAGACGGAATTGCATTAAGCTTCTAAAACCTCTTGGCGAAGACTTATCGGTAATGAGAACGACTTTGGCTTACAGTATGATCTCAATGCTTGCAAGCAATTTCTTGAAGAGCAACAAAAAGGCAAAATTATTTGAAATTGCCAACGTATATTTGCCAAATGAATTGCCGATAAAAGATCTTCCGACTGAAGAAAATATGCTTGCATTAGGTAGATACGGAGAGGGCGAAGACTTCTTTACAATGAAAGGAGTCGTTGAAGCCATACTCAAGAAATTTGGAATCAAAGCCGAATATAAGAGAGCTGATATTACTTATCTCCATAAAGGCAGATGCGCAGAAATTTGCGTAGGTAAGGATATTATCGGTTACTTGGGCGAAGTTCATCCAGAAGTCGCAAAGAGTTTTGACGTGTCGGAGAGAATGTATATTGCCGAAATCAATTTGAATACGCTTAATAAATTGGCAGATTACAGTTATACGTTTACGCCAATATCGAGTTATCCGCCGGTTGAGAGGGATATTGCCGTCGTGGTAGACGAAGAGATTTTGGCTGGAGATTTGCTTGCGTGTGTGAGAAAGGGCGGCGGAAACTTGCTTGTAGATACCAGTATTTTTGATATATACCGCAATGAAAGCGCGCTTGGCAAGGGAAAAAAGAGCGTGGCTATATCGCTCATGTTCCGTTTGCCGGACAGGACATTGACCGACGATGAAGTAAATGCAAAGATGAATAGAATCTTGACAAAACTCTCTAGCGAATTTTCCGCAGTTCAAAGATAAATTGTAATTGATTGTTGAAATACGTCCCATGAACTTGGGGCGTATTTTATATCTCAATTAATATTGCTTAAACGCTATATAATATGATATACTGAAATTATGTTGGAAGTTTTAGCTCCTGTTGGAAATATACAAGCATTGAAAGTCGCAATAAACTCGGGCGCAGACGCCGTGTATTTGGGGCTTGACTTGTTTAATGCAAGAATTAAGGCTGACAACTTTAATAAAGATAATATTGCCCATTGGGTTAATTATTGCCACCTTTTCGGCGTCAAAGTATACTTGACTTTTAACACCAATATAAAGCAGTCAGAGAGAGAAATATTTGGTCAATACGTCGATATTGCCGCCAAAGCAGGAGTAGATGCCTTTATTGTGACAGATCTCGGCTGTCTTGATATTCTAAAGAAATACGATATTCCATTGCATGGCAGTACGCAAATAGGAGTACATAATCTTGCAGGAGCAAAGGTACTTGAGGAACTTGGGTTTACGCGCGTAGTATTAGCGAGAGAAACTTTGGATGCGGATATAATAGAAATAAGAAAGAATACTGCGCTTGAGATAGAGCATTTTGTACACGGCGCATTGTGCGTATGTTTTTCAGGTTCTTGTCTTATGTCGAGTTTGATGAGCGGAGACAGCGGAAACCGCGGTAGATGTAATCAACCTTGCAGATTAAAGTATTCCTCTAGTTTTTCAGCAAAAGAAAGTTATCTTTTATCGCCTAAAGACCAATGTTTAATAGACAAAGTTGAAGAACTGGCAAAACTCGGTGTTGATAGTTTAAAAATTGAGGGAAGATTAAAGCAACCGCATTACGTCGGTGAAACGGTGCTGCAATATCGCAAAGCTGTGGATAACGTTATATACGGCAAAAACAATAAAATAGACTATAATTCGCTAATGACGGCGTATAATAGGGGCAATTTTACTCAAGGATATAATTATCAAAGCTCCAAAGACATAATGTATGACAAGCTCAATAGCAATATCGGATTGGAAGTTGGTAAGATTATATCCGTATCAAATGGCAGAGCTTTATTGGAATTGAATAGAAAGCTAAATATAGGCGACGGCATAAAAATTATACGTAACGGTGTTGAAGTAGGAGGACTGTCTATTACCAATATTGAGAAAATTGGAAAGAATTATAAAGTAAAGGATTTTGGCAACTACCCGATTGGCAGTAGAATCCATTTGACGTTGGACGCAGAACAAGTAAATAGATATAGAGAGATTGATCCTAAATTGTCCATAAAAATGAGATTTACGGCAAAACAGGGGAAAAACATTGCGTTGACAGCAAGATACAAAGATATTCATGTCGAGTGCGAAGGGGAGGTCCCGCAAGTAAGTATTTCGCATCCTGCAAATTACGATAGCGTTGCAAAACAATTGCTACGGTTGGGAGATAGCATTTTTGAAGCTCAACTCGACGTTGATATTGATGAGAACCTTTTTATCCCTGCGTCGATACTTAATAATTTACGTAGAGACGTAGTAGAGAAGTTGAGCGATAAAATTTTAAAAGAGTACGATTTGCGCAAGCAAAGAGTAGATTATTCTTCGGTTGACGATTGCTATTATGACAAGAACAACAATGTAAACAGAGATATAATATTCGTTGAGACGGAAGTTGATGAAGAAATTTTAAGCGAGTTTGAGAGGATAAATCGAAAAGTTAATTTAGTTGTAAATTTTGATAATTTCATAACTAATAGTATGTCAATATTTACAAAAATAGACTTAATTGAGAAGACTATAGAAAATATATATCTTAAATTGCCAAGGATAGCCAGAGGTAAGGACTTTGAGATAATAGACAACTGGCTTTCAGAAAATTTAGAAAAGTTTGACGGAATATTGGCGGACAATCTATACGGAGTATATTTGGCGAAGAAATATGATAAGACTTTGATAGGCGGAATAGGATTGAATATCTTTAATTCAAATTATCCTGACATAATAGGATTGGACTACTATATCAACTCGGTCGAGCTTGCAAATAGAGAGCTTGTCGGAGGTATGACGTATGCGTACGGCAAATTGCCTATTATGACGCTGTTGCATTGTCCTGTGCAAATCAATACGGGGTGCAACTGTAATACTTGTAAGTATATGGGTACGTTCAGTTATTTTGATAAGAGAGGCGAATATAAGATAGAAAGACAAAAAATCTCTCACTGTCAATTTATATTGTATAACCAACAAATTGTCGATATAAGAAATAAAATCTCAATGATCAATGGGAATTATTATCTAAATCTTGTTGGTAGTAGTAAAAGTGAAATACTTAAAATAATAGATGATTTTTGCAAAAAATGCGGCAATAGTGTCGATAACTCTACGTATGGGCATTTATTCAGAGGGGTAAAATAAAGTATATGGCAAAATTTATAAACAGAAAAAGTTTAAAAATATTGGAGTATGATAAAATATTGGCGCAAGTTGCTAATCATACTTCGTCTATTTATGCCAAAAATACCGTTTTGTCCATAAGACCCAGTATAGATTTAGCTCAAGCTCAGTCACTGACAAATTTGACTGAGCAAGCTTATGAGATATTATACGAGCATTTAGTTTCTCCATCGTTTTCTATGGATGAAATGGAAGATATTTTGGATAATGCCAGCAAGTTTATGACGCTTTCTTGCGCAGATATTATTAGAGTGGGAAGATTATTGCGTACGTCAAGGCTTGTATATAACTCCATATATAAGATTAATTCTCAAAACATTGAGGATATTAAAGGCTTACTCAACAATCTTTATATTGATACAGAGCTAGAAAATAGTATTTATGAGAGTATTTTAGGGGACAATGAAGTGAGCGACAATGCATCGCCGGCTCTTAAATCAATAAGACAAAGTATTAAATCTTGCAACGATAGAATAAGACAAAAACTTAATTCATACGTTACTTCGGCTGATTTTAGCAGTTATTTGCAAGATTCTTTGGTTACAATGCGCAATAACAGATACGTAATTCCCGTCAAGAGCGAATACGTCCGTCAAGTCAAGGGACTTGTTCACGACCAGTCTGCGTCGGGCGCTACAATCTATATCGAGCCAATGGCTATTGTGGAGATGAACAACGAATTGCGAGGTCTTTGCGCGGAAGAAAATAATGAAATCGGGCGAATTTTACAGTATTTTTCTCAAAAAATCACTTATGCATGCGATAATCTGAGATTGAGTTATGATAATATAGCGTATATAGACAGTATTTTTGCAAAAGCTAGATATTCTCAAGAGATAAAGGGCAGTAAAGTAGAATTGAACGACAATGGAGTCGTGGAAATTATTGAAGGAAGGCATCCGCTGATTGATAAGCAAAAAGTCGTGCCCGTGTCGATTAACTTGGGTATTGACTATAATACTTTGCTTATTACAGGACCAAATACAGGCGGTAAAACCGTGTCATTAAAGCTCGTGGGAATTCTTTCGCTGATGGCGGCTTCGGGTATTTTCCCGCCGTGCTCGGGAGATAGTAAACTTGCAGTATTTGAAAACGTATTTTGCGATATAGGGGATGAGCAGAATATAGAGCAAAATCTATCGACGTTTTCCTCTCATATAACAAATTTGATCTATATCTGCAATCACGTCACTTCCAACTGTCTGTTATTATTAGATGAGTTAGGCGGCGGAACTGACCCTATAGAAGGAAGCGCTTTGGCTATAAGTCTTTTAGAATATTTTAAGAATAAAGGATGTAAAACGATTACAAGTACCCACTATAGCGAGTTAAAAGAATATTCTCTTGTTACTGAGGGTATAGCAAGCGCCGGTATGGATTTTGATCCGATAACGTACGCGCCAACGTATAAACTTATAATGGGACACAGCAGTTCGTCAAATGCGTTGGAAATCGCGTCGTCTTTGGGATTGAAAAAGCAAATCGTCGAGAATGCAAGGGGAAGATTGAGTAAAGAAAAGGTCGCGTTTGACAACGTAATAAAGGGCGCGGAAAAATCAAGAAGAATGGCTCAAGAATATGAAGAAAAAGCCAAGGAGAATTATTTAATATCTCAAAAATCGGCGCAAAACGCAAAAACTGCGCTTGACGAGTTGAATATTCAAAAGCAAAAATTAGAAGAAAAGATGCGAAAAGGGGCAAAAGATTTGCTTTCGGATTATCTTGAAGAAGCCGACGAGTTGTTAGAAGAAATCAAAGAATTGGTAAAACAAGGCGACGAGCAGGCGCTTTTTGAAGCAAGAAGATTGAGAAAGAAGTTGGGAGATATAAAAATAGAGGAGCAGAAACCTAAGAGAGAGTTTTTGCCGGCGGACGGAGATATAGAAATAGGCGATAAAGTGTTTGTTACCAGTCTCAATAATCAAGGCGAAGTAGTTGTAATAAATCAAAAGAAAAAAGAATGTCAAGTCAAAGTGGGCATATTGACGACTACTATTAAGCTTTCGGACTGTCAAAAAATAGTCGCTGAAGATAATAAAGATAAGGTAAAGGTAACGGTAAGTAAAGAATTTTCCAATAAAGCGTTTAGTTTTGAGATAAATCTTATAGGACAGAGAGTTGACGAAGCTCTGTATAATCTTGACAGTTATTTAAGCGAAGCCATTATGCACAATTGCAGTGAGATAAGAGTAGTGCACGGCAAAGGTACGGGAATTTTGCGTAAGGCTGTGCAAGATTATCTCAAGACGTCGCCCATTGTTGATACTTTTAGACTTGGCAAGTATGGCGAAGGAGAGAGCGGAGTAACTATTGTTACTTTAAAATAGAGCTAATGCAAGCAAATTATACTCAAAAATATAGTAATGATGATAAAAAACCTATAAAGATTGTGTTTTTAGGCTTTTGCATTTTGTTAGATTTGATAGTTTTGTCAGGAGTAATTGCTTGCTTTTCAACAAAAAAATATATTGATTTGCTTATCTATTTGGCGATATTTATAGTCGCTACTATAATAAGAATTGCTAGTCTGTTCCTAACTTTTGAAATTATTATCAATATTGAAGGCGACAGTATTACTATAATAAAAAAGTATCCAACTAAGGAAAAACTATTATATAAGGGAAAAATATCGGCGTTGCAACTTGAAAAATGCAACGTCCGCGATGGTTCTATTACTAAAAAATGCATAAGGCTATGTTCGAAAAGTTGCGAAAACGGCATTTATATGATAGAATTATTTGAAAGAAAATACTTGATTTATTTCGACGATTACGCATATTCGTTGATTGAGGTGCGCAGTGATTTATCTTGACAATGCCGCAACTACCAGATTGGATGATGGGTGCTGGGATATTCTTAAAAAATATAATAGCCAAGAGTTCTACAATCCTTCGGCGCTTTACCGTAAGGCAATGGAGAACGCTAAGGCTATCAAGAGCGCAAGAGGAATTATTGCAAAATCTATTGGCGCAAAAAGCGAAGAAATTATTTTTACAGCGTCAGGCAGCGAGGCGGATAATATTGCATTATTATGTTCGTTGAGAGCTAAGAGCGGTAAGGTTTTAATCGGGTCAAGCGAACATAGCGCAGTGTATAATACGGCTATTGAATTGAAAGTCAAAGGATACGACGTAGAATTCGTGCCTTGCGATAGATACGGTCGTACAGATATGGCTAAATTTGAGGCAATGCTGGATGAAAAAGTAGTATTGGTGTCGATTATGCACGTTTGCAATGAGACGGGCGCGCTAAATGATTTGGCAAGTATTGCTAGACTTATAAAGAAAAAAGCTCCGCGGGCTATCTTCCATTCGGACGGTGTACAGGCTTACGGAAAGATATCCGTTGACGTAAAAGCTATGGGCGTTGACTTGTATTCGATAAGCGGACATAAAGTACACGCACCCAAGGGTATTGGCGCGTTGTACTGCAGAAGCGGACTTTATCTCAAAACGTTTGTTTACGGAGGCGGACAGGAGAACGGAGTACGGTCGGCTACTGAAAACGTACCTGCCATAATGGCATTTGCAGACGTTGTAGGCAGAAATTTTGCTAATATCAAAACTAATTACAGCGCTATCAGCGAATTGAGAGATTATCTTCAAGATGAGCTGATGAATAAGTTTGAGAATATTAAAATCAACACGGATAGCGCAAATTCTTCGCCATACGTCTTTTCATTTGCGTTAAACAGCGCGCGAGGCGAAGTATTGGTACATTGTCTTGAGGATAAAGGGGTTATTGTTGGTACGGGTTCTGCATGTAATTCGCAAAAGTCTACCAAGAGAATCCCTCAGGCTTTGGGCATTAACGGCGATTATGCGCAAGGAATGTTGAGAATAAGTTTTAATGAGAGTAATACAAAATCTGACGTCGATGAATTCATTCAGGCATTGGGCGAAAGTCTGCAAGAATTGATTAAGTATCAAAAGTCTTCGTCAAAAGACGACTGTATATTGACAAGACTGAAATTGAGGTAAGTATGGAGAGTAAAAAAGTTATACTTTTGAGATACGGCGAATTGTTCTTAAAAGGTAAAAATAGAAATTTATTCGAGAAAAGATTAATAGAAAATATAAAAAAATCTTTGACTGGCGTCGATTATAAGTTTATTCGCACGCAAAACAGATATTACATAGAAGACTTTGACGAGGATATGCAGCAGAATATTATAGACAGAGTGACCAAAGTCTTTGGACTTCATTCTCTGTCTGTGGCGCTAAAAGTACAGACCAGCTACGACAATCTAAAAGAAGCCGTATTGAAATTTATTCCGCAGAACGGAACTTTTAGGGTTACGACGAAGAGAGCTGATAAGAGCTTGGATAAAAACAGTATGCAGATCTCGGCAATGCTCGGCGGGTATTTGTTGTCAAAGAATTCTCAACTTGCCGTTGACCTTTATTATCCGCAAAGTGAAATTTGCGTCGATATAAGAGAAAACGGATATTCGTATATATTTTCCGATAAGATCGACTGCGCTCAAGGTATGCCGGTTGGTACAGCCGGTAGAGGTATGCTTCTTTTGAGCGGAGGATTTGATTCTCCGGTAGCAGGCTATAGAATGGCAAGAAGAGGTATGCAAATATTTGGAGTTCACTATCACAGTTATCCTCATACTAGCGAAATGGCGCAACAAAAAGTAATAGATTTGGCGGGCAAGCTGACAAAATATTGCGGAGACATTAAGTTGTTTGTCGTTAAGTTTACGGAAATTCAACAGGCGATACACGAATTTTGTCGCGAGGATTATATGATAACAATAATGCGTAGAATTATGGTGGAAATTGCGGAAAAATTGGCTATTGAGAATAAATGCGGCGCTTTGATTACAGGCGAAAGCCTTGCTCAGGTGGCAAGTCAGACAACGAAAAGTATTACGGTGACGAATGACGCCGTCAAGACTTTGCCGATATTTAGACCGCTTATCGGTATGGATAAATATGAAATTATGGATACGGCAGAAAAGATAGACACCTATGCAATATCCGAACTGCCTTATGAAGACTGTTGCACCGTATTTTTACCGAAAAATCCTGTCATTAAACCAGACTTGCAAGTAGCTATAAAGGAGCAAGCTAGAATAAAAGATTTAGATAAAATGATAGAAACCGCTATTAATACCGTTGAAATTATGGAGATTAAGGCAGAATATTAAGTGATAATACGGCATCAATTTTGATGCCGTATTATTTTGCGGATTAGTGAATTTTTGAAATAATAGAGTATGAATTATATTTGCTGGGTATACCTATAATCTCGCGGGAATCGTCGTCAAGATAATAAGGAACTACCGTAATTGTGTTTCCCCAGAATTTATCCACGTCAATTTGATAATCGGCGTCGCCAAAACTATTCTTTATATCGTAAAGCAAAGTTTCGCCTTTTATAAAATCCCGCTTATATATTTTGTAACATAATTTGGGATTGATAGGGAATTTAATCGACACATTTGATAGATTTTGCTCAAACTGAACGTCGTCAACGGCTGGTCTGTCGTACGTGTAATCAATTTCCTTTGGTAGACACTTTTCGGAAAAAATACAACTTATAACACTATTTTTTGGCGCATTTTGACTTGATCGTATAACTTGATTGGAGTGTTCGTAGGCGTATTTGTCAATATTCGCTTGCACTATGCCGCCTGGAACTGCAAAATCTTTTGGAGCTGTGACGTAATAGTTGTCTAAGAAGTTTTTAAACATCAGAGTTGTTGCTCCGCCTCCGGTTTGTTCGGCTGACAATTTTCCGCCTTGCCAAAATAAGAAAGTGTCTTGCGACGTGTATCCCACGGAATAAATATCGCTATTGAAGTTTTTATTCTCCATAGACACTGTACCGGTCTTGCATGCGATCTGATAATTTTGAGCGGCTAACTTTTTTGCTGTGCCATTTTTTGCCGTATTTATAAGCATATTAGTCATTAAATATGCGCTTTGCTCGTCGAAAACTCTATTTGATATAGTATTTTTACAGTCATATACTAAATTTCCGTCTCTATCAGTTATTGTTTTAACAAACGTTGGAGCGGAATATAATCCGCCGTTGGATAGAGCAGAATATCCGCCGAGAAGATTCAACATGCTTATTCCATATGTTGTGCCTCCAAGAGCTAAGGCAAGATTCTCATCGTTAGCGTCAGTAACTATATTTAATTTTGCAAGATAATTACGCGACGTGCTTGGACCTAACTGTTGAAGAACTTTTACGCAAGGAATATTCAAAGATTTTTCTACGCATTCGTTCACGCTAATCCAACCGTAGTATCTGTCTCGAAAATTACTGGGGGAATAGTTGTCAAAAGTAGTAGGTTCGTCTAAAACTTTGGTGTAGGGACTAATTATTCCTTGGTCAAGGGCTGGGGCGTAGCAAGCCAAAGGCTTAATCGTTGAGCCGACTTGTCTTTTGAATTCAAATATATTAATATTTTCTCTCGATGACAGCGCTTTGATACCCAATGTGCTGTTGTCGCATACGATTCCTATGCCGCTTGGATTGTCTGCTTTAGAAGAGTAGTACGCATCGTTGAAGATAGAAGCGGAAAGTAATTTTTGAGCTTCTGGATCATAGAAAGTAGATATAATATAGCCTTTACTCAACAGGTCTTTTTCTTCAATATTCAAAATTTGGCACGCTTCGTATTTTGTATTAAGAAGATAAATTTTGGCTTGATTATTCTCAATTAATGCATTTTTTATAATAATATCAGAGTTTTTATAACCATTGTATATTTCATCGGTTATTTTCCCTTGTTCGCGCATCAACTTCAAAACAATTCTCGCTCTCTCTATTGAATTGTCGTAATTATTGATGGGATTATATTTAGTAGGGCTTTTGACAATGCCTGCAAGCATAGCGCATTCCAATGCGTTCAGCTCGTCGAGCGACTTATCAAAGAATCGCAAAGAAGCATTTTTGACTCCGTATTCGCCGCTGCCAAAATAGAGCATATTGAGATAATATTCCATTATCTCTTCTTTAGAAAGCATTTTCTCAAGCTTTATTGCCGTCTGCATTTCTTTAAATTTTCTTGAGAAAGTTTGTTCGCTTGAATAATATACGTTTTTAGCTAGCTGTTGGGTAATGGTTGACGCGCCTTGAGTATGGTTACCTTTTACATTATTTAGCATAGCTCCTGCTATTCTCACTAAATCTATGCCGTTGTGAGAATAAAATCTCTTATCTTCTACTGCTACGAAAGCATCAGACAAAAGTTGAGGAATTTGATTGTAATCGACGTATTTTTCACTTTTTAAGTCGACTATAGGCGCGCCTTTACAATCAGTAATTATCAAGTTTTCTTGAGTCGTTTGTAGTTTTGACATATCGGGGGAATCTCCGCCAAACAATAGCGCGCCAAAAAATATACTTACTATAAGCAATGAGAGAATCATCAACATCGCCGATATTATTGCAAAGGATTTAAATAATTTTTTTGATACGCTTTTATTATTATTTTTTTTCATTATAATATTATCACTTGTCTTTTTTTTGGATTTTCGATATAATTGTTATATGCAAAAATATAAGATTATTACATACGGATGCCAAATGAACATCCATGAATCGGAAAAAATAGCAGGTACGCTTCAATCAATGGGATATGAAGAGTGTGAAAGCGAAAATGACGCCGACGTGATTGTTTTCAATACTTGCTGTATTAGAGATAATGCCGAAAAACGCGCTTTAGGTAATATTGGAGCAATTAAACATATCAAAAAAGCTAAGCCGGAGTTGATTTTGGCGGTAGTAGGCTGTATGACTCAACAGGACGGAGCAGGCTTAAATTTGAGGCAAAAATATCCTTACGTAGATATAGTGCTTGGTACAAATAACCTTTCGCAATTAAAAGATTCAATTCTTAAACTAAAGAATTCTGGCAAAAAAAGCGTGTTAATCGACCCAAATGACCGCCCTGAAGTTTTGGAAGGCGAGCTAAAGTATCGAACAAGCGGTTGCAATGCTTGGTTGAATATAATGTACGGTTGTAACAATTTTTGTACATACTGTATTGTTCCTTACGTGAGAGGACGCGAGAGAAGCCGTAAGATGCAGAACGTACTTGATGAATTTAAAATGCTTGTTGACCAAGGGTATAAGGAAATAACTTTGTTGGGACAGAACGTCAATTCTTATGGACATGACTTAAATGACGGTAGTAATTTTGCTAAATTACTTGAGGAAATAGCAAAAATAGAGGGAAAACATAGGGTTAGGTTCATGACTTCACACCCAAAAGATCTCAATAGAGACGTAATAGATATTATCGCAGACAGCAAAAATATCTGCAACAATATACATTTGCCTATACAGTCGGGGTCTAACAAAATATTGAATTTAATGAATAGACACTATACCAGGGAGTATTATCTGGATACTATTGAGGCAATTAAAGCAAAGATACCCGACTGCGGAATTACCACAGATCTAATGGTAGGATTTCCGTATGAAGAGGAAGAAGACTTTGAAGATACTTTGGACATAGTGCGCAGAGTGAAGTACTCAAGCGCTTTTACGTTTATTTATTCTGTGCGGAAGGGCACTAAAGCCGCATTGATGCCGCAAATCCCGCCTGAAGTGTCAAAAGATAGAATCAAGAGGCTTATTGCCGAGCAAAATAAAATAACAAAAGAACTCTCAAAGACGTACGAGGGAAATATATATGAAGTGCTGTGCGAGGACGTGGCTCCTAAAAAAGTAGGCTACGTGTGCGGAAGGACTGACAGCGGTAGACTCGTTACTTTTGAGGGAAGTAGTGACCTAATAGGTCAATTTGTCAACGTTAAGATAAATAAGTCGCAATCGGCGTCGCTGTTTGGCGAACTTGTGGAGGAATAATATGGCGCTTTCGGAAATGATGAAATATTATTTGTCGCTTAAGGAAAATTATAAAGACAGCCTGCTTTTTTTCCGTCTTGGCGACTTTTACGAAATGTTTTTTGACGACGCAAAGATTGCAAGTAAAGAACTTGATTTGACTTTGACAGGTCGCAATTGCGGGCTTGAAGAAAGAGCGCCTATGTGCGGCGTTCCTTATCATGCGGCTGACGGTTATATTGCGAAATTAGTACAAAAAGGCTATAAAGTAGCTATCTGCGAGCAACTTTCTGCGCCCGAGCAAGGCAAACTTGTGGACAGAGACGTCATCAGGGTGGTTACGCCCGGTACGGTAATAGAGGATAATATACTCGACGATAAAAAGAATAACTATTTAGCCTGCATAAATGCTAATGACAAAAGTTACGCTTTGGCATGGATAGACGTGTCTACGGGCGAATTTAATACGGTGCAGTCAGATTACGGAGACTTTTCTTCAATTGAAGACGTACTTGCAACGTTTTCGCCTTCTGAAATAATTTGTAATGAATACGCTTACGAATGTTCTAAAAATCTGTCGTCGATTAGGATTGGCAGACTGCCTAAATTCCAAAAGTATTACGATTGGGCGTTTGAATATAAAACTGCTTACAACATTCTATTAAAGCAGTTCAACGTTACAACTCTTGCAAAATTTGAATTTGAAGACAAGAAATTTGCAATAAGCGCGTCGGGTGCGTTGATAAATTACGTCAACGAAACTCAAAAGCGTTCTCTTGCTCATATCTCGTCAATCAGATATGTTCAAAATAATAAGTATTTGATCATGGACAACAGTTGTCGCCGAAACTTAGAGATATGCGAAAATACTCGCGATTCTTCAAAAAAGGCTACGCTTTTGTGGGTGCTTGATAAGACTAAGACGAACATGGGCGCAAGATGCTTGAGAAGGTGGCTGGAGCAGCCTCTTCGTGACAGCAAGGCAATCAATTTGCGACTCGACAGCGTGGAAGAGTTCGTAAATAACACCAAAATAAGAAGTAATTTATTGGACGCGTTGGGTGAAATTCGCGATATTGAAAGATTAACTTCTAAAGTTGCCTTTGGTTCGCCATCGCCAAGAGATTTGCTTGCATTGGGACTGTCCTTGAAGAGTTTACCTGCCGTAAAACAAATTCTTCAAAATGCGCAGTCGAGTTTACTCAAAAAAATATATGAGAATATATTTTTGTTGGAAGACATTGCGGACAAGCTTACCAACGCTATCGCCGAAAATCCTCCTGCTATTCTCAAAGACGGAGGATACATTAGAGACGGCTACGATAAAGAATTGGATGAGTTGAGAAATGCCGAAGTAATGGGAAAACAATGGCTTGCCAATCTTGAGAGTCAAGAAAAGGAAAGTACCGGCATAAAGAATTTGAAAGTAGGCTATAATAAGGTCTTTGGATACTATATAGAAGTCAGTAAAACCAACGTCGATAAGGTCCCGTATAGATACCAAAGAAAGCAGACTTTGACGACGGGAGAGAGATATATCACTCAAGAATTGAAAGAAATCGAAGATAAACTCGTGGGCGCAAAAGATAAGGCTTTGGAAATAGAGAATAGGATATTTGAAGAATTGAAACTAGATCTTATCAAAGTTATTCCTCATCTTCAATCCACGTCAAGAAGCATTGCCTATTGCGATACTTTGCTTTCTTTGGCGGTAGTTGCCATATCAAATAATTACGTTAAACCTGCTATCAACGATAAAATCGAAGGGATTGATATTAAAAACGGAAGACATCCAGTTGTGGAAGCCTTACTTAAAAATAATGAATTTGTGCCCAACGACACTCAACTCGACTGTTGTCAAAACCGCACTATGATTATTACAGGACCAAACATGAGCGGTAAAAGTACGTATATGAGACAGGTTGCGTTGATTACGCTTATGGCGCACGTCGGAAGTTTCGTGCCTGCAAAAAGCGCGTCAATTTCTATTACGGACAGAATATTTACTAGAATAGGAGCAAGCGACGATTTGGCATACGGTCAAAGTACATTTATGGTTGAAATGGTCGAGGTTGCAACTATACTTCAAAACGCTACTTTCAGAAGCTTGTTGATATTAGATGAAATTGGCAGAGGCACTTCAACCTTTGACGGTATGTCAATAGCAAGAGCTGTGCTTGAGGACGTAAACAATAGAATTAGGTGCAAGACGCTGTTTTCTACGCACTACCATGAACTTACCGAAATGGAAAATACTTTGGACGGAGTCAAGAATTACAAAGTTTTGGCAAGCGAAATGGAGAAGGGCGTGGTATTTCTACATAAAATTACGAGAGGCGGAACTAATAAGAGTTTTGGGATTGAAGTCGCTAGGTATGCAGGAATACCTCAACCTGTAATCAAGCGAGCAAAAGAGATTTCCAAACTTTTGGAGAGCAATCCGCTCACTATGCAAAAAGACGTGTTGGACGAGCATAATTTGCTTGATATCAGCAAAGACAATCAATTGAAAAGCGAAATTTTAGATATCGACGTGGAAAACTTGACGCCTATGCAAGCATTGACAACGCTTGCCAAACTCGTCGACATTGCAAAGAAGGATTAGTATGGCAAAGATAAACGTATTGGATTCAAGCGTATTTAATTTGATTTCAGCGGGAGAAGTCGTCGAAAGACCGGCTTCCGTTGTCAAAGAACTTGTTGAAAACAGCATTGACGCAGGCGCGACAAAAATAAGCGTCGAGATAGTCGACGGCGGTATTTCATCTATTGTTATCGTCGATAACGGTTGCGGCATTGATAAAGAAAATATGCGATTAGCATTCCTGCCGCATGCAACTTCCAAACTTGCAAAGGCAGAGGATTTGGATAATATTGCTACGTTGGGTTTTAGAGGCGAAGCATTGGCTTCTGTTTCGGCAGTAGCGCAAGTGACCATGACTTCAAAAACCGTCGACGACGAGATAGGCAATTTTATCAAGTTGTCCGCAGGTAAGGTAGTAGAAGAAGGAAAGAGAGCTATTGCGCAAAGTACGTCGATTACTGTGGAAAATTTGTTTTTCAATACGCCAGTACGCAAAAAGTTTTTGAAAAAGCCAAAGCAGGAAGAGGCAAACGTAACGGCAATAATGATACAGCTTGCTCTTGCAAATCCAGACATCAAGTTCAAATATACAGTTGATAATAAGCTTGTTTTCCAGACCAACGGCGGGTTGGAAGAGGCTGTATACGCCGTATATAATAATGAAATAGCAAACGGACTATTGCCTTTTGACGTAACGTATGATAATTACAGGGTTTACGGATATACAGGCAACGCAAGCATTGCAAAACATAATCGCAATTATCAAACTGTGATTATCAACGGCAGAATTATTAGCAATCAAACCATATCAACGGCAGTTTCGCAGGCTTATGGCAACAGACTTATGACTAGGACTTTTCCGGTGTTCGTTATCAATATAGTTATGCCTTTCGACGACGTAGACGTAAACGTGCACCCAACTAAAACTGACGTGCGGTTCGCTGATAATCATAAGGTTTTTTCAAGTGTGTATAAAGCAATTATTACTACGCTTACATCGCAAGAACAAAATTTGATTTTGGGAAGTAATTCTTCGGCTGAAAAGAAAGAGCAAGACGTTATTCAAATTAACTCCGACATTAATTCGACAAAACCGCAGGAAAAGATTGACGGTATAGATTTGTTGTTTGCAGATAAAGAGGAGAAAAAAGATACAAAATATCAGGATTTGATAGAAAAACAAAAGAAAGTTGTGGAAGAGCTTAAATACAGTAAAGATCTTCCAAAGGCGCAGCCGAAAGTGCGAGACAGCATGAGCGCAACTCACTCAAACTCTGTCGGCAATATACCCAAGCCCGATATTACAACAAGTTCAAGTCTTTTGGAACTTGTTGACGAACAGTTGGAGAGCGAGTTTAAAGTCATAGGTCAAGTATTCAACACGTACTTGATTGTTGAATGTCAAGGATTGGTTTATTTTATCGATCAACACGCTTGTCACGAGAGAATAATTTATGACAAACTTTTGGACGAGGTCAACTCAAAGAACGTCAGCGTACAGTATATGCTTGTTCCATTTATACTTGATTGCAACAATACTCAATATGAATATCTGTGCGCAATTCAACAAAACTTGAAAGATTTGGGATTCGATATAGAGGAGTTTGGCGGATTGAGTTTTAAGGTCAACAGCGTTCCTCACTTGCTCAACGATATTAACTTAGCGGTATTTTTTGATGAACTTTTTACGGAAAGGCAGTCGGCGCTCGGTTTAAAAAATGCTGATCTCATAAGGGACAGACTGGCGCAAAAGGCTTGCAAATCTGCTATAAAAGCAGGCGCGCAATTGGATAATAAACAAATTAGAGCGTTGATTGACAGTATGAAAAACGGCATTCCGCTTCAGTGCCCGCACGGTAGACCAGCTGTCTTGAGTTATACTAGACGCGATTTTGATAAACTTTTCAAGAGGATAATATGAGTAAAATCATATTGGTGGTAGGCGCTACTGCAAGCGGAAAAAGTCGGGTCGGCGTCGATCTTGCTAAAAAATTCAACGGAGAGATAATCTCTTGCGACAGTATGCAAGTATATAAGGATATGAATATCGGCACTGCTAAGATAACTCCAGAAGAAATGCAAGGTATTCCTCATTATATGATTGACGTGGCGAATGCAGACAGTCCGTTTAGCGTAGGCGAATATGCAAGCATGGTTGATAACGTAATTAATGATATGCTGTCGAGAGGTAAGATCCCAATAATCGTCGGAGGTACAGGACTTTACGTTGATGGGATACTGTATCCAATGACTTTTGGAGGAAATAAGAATACCCAAATAAGAGATGAGCTTGAAAGGCAACTTGATTTGTATGGAAAAGAATATATGCATTCGATGCTTACAGAGATTGACCCTGAGGACGCTCAAAAAATTCATCCTAACAACGTAAAGAGAGTTTTGAGAGCGCTTGAGATATATAAAATTACTGGCAACCGCAAATCGGATCTACAGGAGAAAGATAAGGCTCTAAAGTATCAGCCGTGCATGATTGCTTTGGACTTGGATCGACAGAAATTGTATCAGAGAATTGACACAAGGGTTGATAAAATGATTGAAATGGGACTCATAAATGAGATTAAATTACTTTTATCTAAAGGGATAAGTTTTGAGTGCCAAAGTATGCAAGCAATAGGATATAAAGAATTTAAAGAGTATTTTGACGGGACAAATACGTTGGAACAAACTGTTGATATTATAAAGCGAAATTCCAGAAACTATGCAAAACGCCAACTCACTTGGTTTAAGAGATATGATTTTGCAAAATGGTTTTCGCCAGACGATAGTTCGGGCATTGAAAAGGAAGTCAAAAGTTTTCTAGAAGGAGTATAATTATGAATTTTAGCGATACAACGCAAAATATTATAGCCAACGCGCAAAAAAAACTTGTCAAAGCATTTGACGAGGTCGATGAGATCGCGACTTATAACCAAATGAAAGTACTTGAAGCATTTCAAGCTAACAACGTGGGACAAAGACATTTTGCTCAAACCAACGGTTATGGATACGACGACATTGGCAGAGATACGCTATGCAATCTTTTTGCTCAGATTTTCGGCGGAGAAAAAGCTATTGTGTCTCCGCTTATCGTCAGCGGAACGCACGCTTTGACTTTGGCTCTTTATGGAATTCTGCGTCCGGGAAACGAGATGATTTCAATTACTGGCAGTCCTTATGACACTTTAAAAGAAGTTATAGTTGGCGAAGGCAACGGTTCTCTTAAAGATTTTGGGATAAAATACAGCCAAATACAATTAAAAGACGGAAAAATTGACGTTCAAAAAGTATTGGGGGCAATTAATAAAGATACAAAATTGATTTTCATTGGAAGATCAAGAGGCTATGAATGGCGAAATGCGCTTACAATCAAAGAAATCGCAGCGGCTGTTGAGGAAATCAAAAAATTATACGCCGATATATGTATTATGGTGGATAATTGCTACGGAGAGTTTATTGAAAAGTATGAACCTACGCAAGTAGGCGCAGATATCATAGTCGGGTCTTTGATTAAAAATCCCGGTGGCGGTATCGCTCCAACCGGCGGTTATATTTGCGGTAAATCCAAATACGTAGACATGATAGCATGTCGTTTTACTTCGCCGTCAATAGGAATGGAAGTTGGATCGTATGCGTATGGATACAAAGATTTCTACCAAGGAATATTTTTAGCTCCGCATACAGTTGCTCAAGCGATAAAAGGCTCAATGCTTGTAGGACAAGTTTACAGCGATTTGGGCCTTGAGACAATGCCGTTGCCGGGAGAGAAATGCGGAGATATTATTCGCTCTATAAAGTTTGATACGCAAGATCAACTTATTGATTTTTGTAGAGCAATTCAAGAAGCTTCGCCAATTGACAGCAACGTCGTTCCGTTCCCATGGGATATGCCCGGATATGAACATCAAGTAATTATGGCGGCGGGAACTTTTGTTGCGGGCGCATCAATAGAACTGTCTGCAGACAGTCCTATTAAAGAGCCGTATATAGCGTATTTGCAAGGCGGATTGACTTACGAACACGTCAAAATTGCCTGTATGTATTGCGTAGAAAAACTGTTAAACAACAAAAAATAGCTAAATCGTATTATAAATATAAAAATAGAAGGCAATAACCTTCTATTTTTATTTTATTTGTAAACAAAAATTTATAATTACCATATTTTATTTCTCATAAGACCCGTTGCTATACCTAAAATTCTAAATTCTCTGTCAGAAGTTACGATAATATCACTCATTTCGTCATTTTCAGGTTTTAGTCTGATATAGCTACCGCAGTTGTAGAATCTCTTTAAAGTAACTTCATTATTATCAATCTGCGCAACTATTACGTCGCCGTCTTTTGCCACGTTTTGCTGTCTGACGAGCACCAAATCTCCGTTAAGTATGCCAATATTTTTCATACTTTCGCCTTTTACGTTTAGTAAAAACATTTGACCTCTGCAATTAAAATAATCGCTAGGCACGGTGTACGACGTATCATTTTCCACGTCCGCATAAAGGGGAGCGCCTGCCGCAACGTTGCCCAACATAGGTATTGTCACAAGATTTGCAAAAATGTCTTGAGTATCAATAATTGAATTGTCAACAGTCTCACTTATAATATTTGAATTTTTATCGGTTGAGGAAGACTCGGCAGACTTATTGACTATCTCAATTGCACGATTTTTATTATCTCCTTTGCGAATTTCGCCTTGTTCTTCGAGTTTGTCAAGATAATATTGCGCAGATGCGGTAGATTTAAATCCAACGTTGGTGCAAATTTCTCTAACCGTAGGCGGATAACCGTTTTTATCTACAAATTCTTTAATAAATTCAAGAGTTTTAGCGCATTTTTCTGCAGTTTTTTCTATGGTTTTGCTTTTTGCCATTACTTAATTTCCCTTTAGTGTTTATATTTACAATAGAATTTTAGCACAAATGTTCACATATTGCAAGTGTTTTAATAATAAAAAATGAATATTTGTTTATATTTATACATTATTGCGGCGGATTAGTGTCCTTGCTTCTCAATGAGACTTTATTTGCAGCGGCGCGTTTGATGTCATCGCTTATTGCGGCGTAGTGTTTTTTAGTAGTGTTTATATCTTTATGTCCCAGTACTTCTGCAACTACGTAAATATCATTGGTCTCTTTATATAGATTGGTGCCGTAGGTACTTCTCAATTTATGAGGAGTTATATGTTTGAGCGGAGAAGTTATACTTGCATACTTTTTTACGAGATTCTGTACTGCGCGTACGGTTATACGTTTATTTTGTAAAGACACAAATAATGCAGGTTCATTATCTAGCAAAGGATTTTGCGCTCGTTCGTCAATATAATCGTCAAGAGCTTGTCTCACTTCGTCAGAAAAATAGAGAATAGTTTGATTTCCGCCTTTTCGAGTGATTTTAAAGCCGTTGACGTCCATATCTAGGTCGGTCATATCAATGCCCACCAATTCGCTTATTCTTATGCCTGTACCTAAAAACAACGTTAAGATAGCGATATCGCGTTTTTTAGTCTTACCTTGTATGGATTTTTGACGTTTAGACAGTCCTTTTCCGTCTTCAACGTTGTTTAATAGGGTACTTACTTCTTCCGATTCAAGTCTGATGATTGCTTTATCGTGTAATTTTATGCTCAAAACTTTAGACGCAGGGTCTGAAGTTATTCTATCTTTGTTATAATTATACTTAAAAAATGACTTTATTGTAGCCAGTTTACGAGCTTTTGTTTTTTCCGTATTGCTAAATCTTACGCCGTCAACTTCAAAGGCTGTTAAATAATTTAAAAACATTTCAATGTGAAAGGTGTCTACAAGCTTTAAATGTTCAAAGCCAAATAGTCTAACGTCTTTTATTTCTACAAATTCAGCGCATTCTGTGCATAAAAATCTAAAAAATATTTTTAAATCTTGAGCGTAAGCCAAGCGGGTAAGTACTGATGTGCGAGGCTCGATGCCTAGGAAATATTCATTACAAATTATAGGCAATTCTTTAATGAGTTGTCTTAACTTTATATTATTATCAAAATTTCTTTGATCAAAATAACTGTTATCTGCCATGTAATTATTATATCATAACTATTTATATAATACAAATTATTTTAAATATAATAATGTTTTATCCCTAAAATTGCACATTGTCATTATTTTTCTAAAATCTACAAAGTATTTTATAAAAGCGATTAATTAATAATAATTTAAGTATATTACATACTAATTTTATATAAACTATTCGCAAAGGTATGGTTTTGCGAATAGTTTATTATTCTTAATACCCCCACTCTTTCTCTAAAATTGCGCAAAAATTCAAGTCTTATCGATGATTTTCACTAGATTTAGCTTCGCAAAATAATATAATAGATTAACGCTTCAATGAATTTGTTTTAAAATTTAATGCCGGCAATTCGCAATTGATAAAATACAGTTTAGACTTTAACAAGACATAATTATACGCTTGATCCTATATTACTTGAATTTAATTATATGAACGCTTTTATATAAATCTATTTATTATTTTGTCATAACTTCCCTGATTTTGAAAATTTTGATAAAAATTGTTATTGATTATAAGTAATTATAAAGTAATTTGTTGATTTTTTAAAAATTATATAGTAAAATAACATTGTAAATAGATTTTTTGGGAGGTAGACGTCAATGGATAAAGATAATTTCAATGCTAACGTTGATTTTGTCCGCGGACAAGCCGACATGATCGTTCTATCTGCTCTATCTGATACTGACAAGTACGGTCTGGAAATTTTAAGCGCTATCCAAGAAAGAAGCAAAGGTATGTATTCTTTAAAGCAAGCTACCCTATACAGCAGCTTGAAGCGTCTTGAAAAAAATGGATACGTTCATTCTTTTGACGGAGAGATTTCAAACGGCGCAAAAAGAGTTTATTATGGGTTAACCCAAATGGGACGCGAGCATTTGGAAAATGATAAGTCCTATTGGGAATTCTGTAACTTCTTAATGTCAAATCTTATTTCAGACAACAAGTTTGATCCTGATAACAGTGACAAACCTTTCGACCCTGCAGAATTTAGACCTTTGACTCGCAGAGCAAGAGGCGAAAAGGATGATAAAGATCAAGACAAAGAAAAAGAGGTCGTTGTTAAATACGTATATTTAAAGTCAGAAGATATACCGGAAGGCGCAGACGTTGTGTACGTCTCCCCTGAAAATATTCAGCAACTGGACAACAACGCGAATAAAGAAGAAAGTAAAGAATCTCAAGAGAATGTCGCTAGTCAAAGTGAAATTCAAGAAATTACTTCTCTTTCAGATAAGGAATATCAACCTAGTTTTATATTGATTGACAGCGATGACGTTGAAGAAATAGAAAATAGCAACGTAAATAATGCTATTGCATTGGTAGAAGAATTTTCAAACCAATTAGCTGTAATAGAAAATGATTTGCAAATTATTGAAGAGACTACTCAATCTGAAGACGTCGAATCTCAATCTAGCGTAGTTTCTGAGACTTTGCAAGAAGTAGCTACTACAGAAGAGACTCAAGAAAATGCGTTGGTTGAAACTGTGGAAAATGCTCAAGTTATTGAGCAAACTACGGAAGCTTCCGTTGAAGAAGTTATTGTTGAGGAACAAGCTGTAGCGGACGAAACGTCAGTTGTTGAAACTGTAAATGATAATACTAATGAAGAGCCTGTCGAAGAAAACTTTATTGAAGAAATTACTTCGGATGTGATAGAAGAAGAACAACCTGTTGAAGAGGTCAATTATTATCAAGAGTCTGCGGTCTATGAGCAAACTCAAGTAGAAGAAGATTATGACAACTCCTCTTTTGCTAGTCGTCCATTGCACAATTCTGCGCAAGACACCTCCGCTCAGTTCTCTTCTTTGTTTTCCAATTATTCGAGAGAAAATGACGTAAATTACGTCGAGTCCTTTAACGAATTATTCGATGTTGAGGACGAAGATGATTCGTCTAAACCGGACGCAGGAGCTGATATTGAATTTTTGACAATGAAAGAGATGGTATATAAGTACCAATCTAAAGGAATAAATATCAAGCCATATGACAAGAGAAATACTATGGAGTATTACGTCAATAGGTATTATTTTTCCAACAAACTTCAATTCCACGCTTCTCTATTAATATTCGCAATTTTTGCGGTAGAATTGTTTATTGGTCATTTTATCTGCAATCGCGGCGCTAATAAAATTTCTGATTTGTGGCTGTTGATAATATTTGCATTGGCAATATTCCCTGCGATAAGAAGCGTAATGTACGTAATAGACCCAATGCGAAAATCGCTGGCAAATTACAATCCTAAGACATCATTCCTCGTTTCGCTTTTGCCTGTCGTGACTTTCCCAATAGTGTTTGCATTGATGGGATTTGTAGAGTTTGGAGCAAATATTGACGATTATATGTCAATGGAACGCACGATAATATTGCCGAGCGTATTACTGTTTAACGTGCCTTTGTTCTCGATAATATACACTTTGCTATATCGAACTTATAAATATCACGTAAATTAAATAAGTAAAGAAGGGGTTATTCTCCTTCGTTTTTATATTTATTTAACTATATTATCTTTATCATAGCACGATTTTGATTTGGAATAATTGCTTTCAATTTTGATAGTTTCGCGCCTCTTAATTTTAGAGGAAATTTTATCAAATAACTTCATTAAAGCGCTCTCTAATTTCCCGCTATATTTGAAAGCCAAAACTACCGCGACCAGTGCGACAGCTATAATAGCGATCCAAATAGGAATGCCGTAACCGGTCAATGGAATTGAAGTAAATCCTTTGAGCGCGCCTTCCATAATTAAAATATTCAGCGGTCTTGTAATCAACATGATTACAAAAAATTGCCAATACTTCATATCGGTAATACCTGCTACTATACATAGCAAGTCGTCAGGAAAGAATGGAAATAAAAACATTAAAGTTAATACTACTTTATCCTTTCCTTGCGTAAATTTTACGTATTTATTGTATGCATTTTTCCCAAACAACCATATAATCAATTTGACGCCAAACTTTCTACCTAAATAAAAAGCCAGCATCGAACCTATCATCATTCCAATGACACTGTAAAAGAAAGTTGGCCAAAATCCAAATAACGCCACGCCTGCCAACGTAGTTACGGCTGCCGGCAAAGGTACGATTGTCACTTGTAAAAACTGTACGACTATAAATATAATTCCAGCGTAAGCTCCGTACTTAGACAAAAATGCTTCAACCTTTTCTGTACTATCAAACTTTGACACTAAATTATACTTCAAAACGACGTAATAACATATCGACGCGAACGCTAATAGTACGCTTATACTTATTACCCACCTTAAACACTGTTGATAATTTCCTATCACTCCAGCCAAAGTAAATGCGATAATCGGCAAGTTGAGTATCATGCTTATAACTTTTATATAGAAATTGACGTCAAAATTGCTAAAAGTATACAATAGCGTAACATTATACGCTATTAGCGCGATAAAAACGGTAATTAAGGATATTATTCTTGATCTCAACGTCATAATCTTATAAATAGTATAAGCAGTTGTCTGAAAAATAATTACTAATTAAATAAATTTGATTGAAGATTTGAATAAAATACAAAAAATAGGACTCGCCAAATTTATTGCAAGTCCAAATTCTTTTTTACGCGCTTAATTG
>CAMWQA010000011.1 GCA_947176265.1 uncultured Clostridia bacterium
GATCTTCTCTAAGGTCTATCATATTCTTAGCTACCTTGCATGCTTGAGCGTCTGCGATGGCTACTTCAGTCTCTTTGACTTTGACCTTAGTTCCGTCACTCGATGCGTCTCGCTTGATGTCCTTCAAATACTCGTCTTCCATCTTGAACAACGCCACAGTCATATCTTTCTTGATCGTGAGCTTCAAGAGCGGATTGATTGTAGACTGTCCGATTGTAATTGCGTACGTCGACTTCTTCTCCTTAGCGTTAGGCTTGGAAAGCGCATACTCTCTCAATCCGTCGAAGTATTTCTTTTGCGTCTTAGAGAGCAAAGCATAAGCCTCGTCAAGAGTGAGTCTTGGCGCAACTTCTTTCTTTGGTTTAGCGGAAGCTGCTACCTTAACTTCTTTCTCTACTATCTTCTCCACAACCCTTTCTACAGGTACTTCTTTGACTACTTCTTTCTCTACGACTTTCTCAACTTCAACAGGTACTTCGACGACCTTTTCCACTATCTTTTCCACAGGTACTTCTTTCTCTATTACCTGTACTTGCGGTTGCGCGCCGACGTTTTGATTCGCAGACATCTCCATTATTATCTTATCCAAGAGTCTTTCGATACGCTCATCGGCCTTTTCGCTACGTTCCATAATCTTCTTTATTGCTTCGTCGTTGACAGAACTTGCAACTACTTCTTTCTCTACGGCTCTTTCGGCAGATTGATGTTCGAGTTTTTCCATCAACTTCTCGTTTTGCTCAATGAGTTTTTCTACAATATCATCATTGTAAGAAGCTTGTTGAGGCAACATTTGTTGCATACCGGGTAACATTGCAGTCATAGTCTCGGAGACAATACCGCGTATATCGTCTGCGCCTAAGCCTTGTTGAGCGTAAGCAAAACCGCCTTGAGGCGCACTTCCGCCACCGTTAGATTGACCGCCCATCATACCCATAAACATCATACGCATTTCGTCGTTTTGACGTTTTGCTTCTTGCTTTTCTTCTTCTTTTTGGTTGCGCTCGTACTCGTCTTTTGCATCTTCAAAATCTTCTTCGACTTTAGCCTTCATATGCTTTTCAATCAGCATAAAGGCTAAGGCTGCTACTGCCAAGCCCATTGCCACGCACACTATTATCGTCCAATTGGTGTACGACAAGTTGAACAGTCCAGTGCCCGCCAAAGCGTAATACGAACTATACTTCTTTTCTATCGTTTTCTTCATTTTCTTGCGCTCATTTGCATAACCTATACCCTTTAGGACAAATATTATTATCAATATTATACTTATCAAAGTGACGATAGGTTGCCAATACTTTTGCAAGAATTCTCCGACTTTATCAAGGTCTATGCCGTCGTCGTTGCCGTTTCCGTCGCCATCGTTATTTCCATTACCGTTGCCGTCGGGATCGGTTGGGATATCGGTAGGCAAATCATGATCAACTTGCGGATATGATGGATTGAGTGGCGAATTTGGATCATACAATGTATCGTTTTTATTGACGCTAAACTCATGCCAAGCCGTCTCTACTGTGCCGTCGTCAAAGATAAAATTATTTAGTTGAGTATCCTTGATTCTTGCTCTTATTTTATACGGTACGCCCACCTTTAAGTCTTTGAATTCAACAATGTTATCGCTGTTATCGATTATCTCGTACTCCACGCCGTTGATTTGTCCGTAGGTAAGCTTGAGTATGGGCGGCTTAGCATTGTCGTTCCACTCTGTGGTTATCTTTGCCTTCACTATCTCATAATCGAATTCATAGTCTCCGTCTATTTGATATTGGTCAACATACGTATTCTTAAGACTTATCTCTACCTTGTAAGTTCCCACTTCGATAGGCGCGGTATTCAACTTGGTATATCCGTCGTAATACGTCAATTCAAAAGCTGTGGTTGGCAACGCTCCGCCGACTATCGAAACCTTTGCATGACGCGGGTTGGTGTTGTATTCCATTTGAGTCTTTTCCAAAGATACTTGCACTTTGGTCAATTCTTTGCCTACTCTAAATACCTTAGACAGAGCGTCGGGATTGTCAAGCGCATAGTTTTGGATATCTTGCAATATCGGTTTTGCAACGTAGAACTTAGCCTCACTCTCCGACCATACGATATCGCTTACTTTCAATACCGTCTCATTGAGACGCTTACCCATAGAATCCGTCTCGTAATACTCGTACTCTACTATTCCGCCGTCAGCCTTTGGATCTCTTAATACGGGTATGCCAAAGACGTGATTGTTACTATCTGTAGCCGTAGCATTTTTCCAACTTGACGAGAGTATCGTAGCTTTGACTATATTCCAAGCTTTGCTCCACTCAAAGTCGTCGTTGGGATCTACGTAGCTGTCGGCTATAGTTTCGTCAGGTAATACATAATTACCGTCGTATCCATTTCCCAACGTAAAGGTGACAGATGCCGATCCGCCCGTACCTACCGTCATACCCGTGTTATTAGAATAATGCGGAACTAATCCTGCCGGCAAGGTCTTGGGATCGAGTATAGCCTCGCTTCCGTTGTCTTTGTCGTAAGGCAACTGTCCGTCGTATTGCCACTTGACTTTGGATAGGTCAAAATAAGCTTGCTCTATAGTCCAATTGATGGAATACTCTTTTGCGCCTTCGGGAGTGTTGACCATTACTTTTGCCACGTAATCTCCCGCATTAGTGAATTTTGCGTCTTTATATCCATTAGCGTATCCGTCTATGTCATAAGACGTATCTACAGAATATCCGCTTGGCAAACTAACAGTAAACGAATACTCTTTGCCACTGTATACCAACGGTATTTTATCAAAGTCGGGAGTGTCGGTGATATCGATATCAAAATACATCGACGTCTTGATTGTGCCATTGATTCTTAGTTGCCAGAAGATTGTGGAATTGACGTCTACTTTTTCCTTGATATCAAAGAATAAATCGTCCATTACTACGTCATAGTTGACGTAATTGCTGCTTCCGTCATCATTCTTAGCCTTGATTATCAATTTGTATTTAGCAGGTATCGAAACTTCAGACAAATCCAATGGGATGTTAAGGTCCGACATCGTATAGTCAAAACTAAAGTCAGAATATACTAAAGTCTCTGACTCGCTTCCCACACGCTGAACGTAGAAATCCAACAATACGCTCTCGCCAGTCAACGGACGCGTCTGCGCCTGCAAGTATAAATTATAATCTTCTCCAAAATCACTCTCTACCGTATCGGAGCTCAAATCCGTTTTGAGTTCAAGCGCCACCGGCTCTATCTTGAACTGTATCTTGATACTGTTTTTCGTCACTGAGCCATTGGCTAGTTTCCATTGAGTATTTACGGTATCCGTCAATCTCAATTCCAACTCATACATGCCGGCTCTCGTGGTCTTTACCGTCACCGTGCCGTCTGTAGTCACGTTCTTATTCAACACATATTTACCTGTGTAATCCGTGGGTACATGTACTGTATAATCTCCCTTAAAATCTCCGCCAAGTTCAAGTTCGTACGTCCTTGTCGTTCCGTTGTAGTTGTACCAACTCTTCGGGAAGAAGGTCGGCACTAGCACGTTGAACTCTGTCGAAGTAAACGTCTTGGTCAAAGTTTCGTTATCTTTGATTTTATAATTGTTGTTAGATATTTCCGCCGTGGCGTTATAATTTCCTATTTTCCTTGGCTTGACGTAATCGTCATAATTAGGCGTATTTGTATCGGCATTTTCATAATGCGTCTTTACTATCTTCCCTATATTAGTCATGTCCACCGCGCACACGTCTGAAGCTTTAGCCGAAGCGCTAAATATCAAACTGTCGTCTTGCGTCCAAGTTAATCCTATAGGTTTAGGAGCTATTTCCATAGTAACGGTCTTGCTTCCCACATTTCCGTCAGACCATTGCAAATTTGCATCAGTTAGATTAAACGCAACGCTAAAAGTACCCACGTTGACAGCGGTGGACGGAATAGTAACAGACATAGAACTAGCGGTCTCATATATAGACGGCTCGTACCAGTATTCATTGCTAAAGTCTTTGAGGTCAAGCTTTCTACCCTTGTATTCAATAGAAGACGTGGTAGGGATAGTCACTCCCGAAGTGGTGTAACAACCCTTGACCGTCTCGGCGAAATTAGCCCCCTGAACGTCGTCGATAAGAAGCGACGTAACGTTGTAATCATACACGTTGACTCCGCTCGGCAACGTCGCTTGAGCTACGCCGTCGCTATTAAACGATGCGGTAGCTTGATACTTTACCTCACTGCCACTCGCTTTGTCCGCAAGCAAAATTACAACGTATCCCGTCTGCCCCGATTTCTTTACCGTGACTTTGCTCTTGGTGAGATATACGTTGGGCGCACCCGCAGGGCTCTCATTGTAATTTATGTAATTATTTTCATCTTGTATATACAGTTTATATGCCGGTTTTCCGTCAGCAGACGAGATAGTGTCCACCAAGGCAAACGACGCGCCGTTAGAGCCGACCGACGCAGCCGTGGCGTATACGATATTATCCGGATTAAAAGTAAATGCCGGTCTTATTCCATAATCAAAATCAGGAAAATCATTACTTATCCAGCCGCCCTTATTTACGTCCATAGCCGTTGTGAATTCATCCGTATAGCGACCGGAAGGGCGAAGCCAATAACCTGTTGATGACGCTTTAAGATATTCGACAGTTACCGTTGTACCATCGGCCCAGACCGGATATCCGTCCGAACTTAACGTCCAACCGCCAAGCACTTTATTTGCATATGTCACTCCTCCAACATCGCCAAATCCGTAAGCCGTGTTGTTGACGTCGTAATAATCAAGTAAGTAAAGATTGTCGGCGGTTCTTTCAATAATACTTGAACCAACTATGTTTATACTTGCAGTACTGTCCGTCTTACTATTCATAGAGTTGACATAGCTTGTATTAAACAGACCTTTGCCTGTTCCTAAAATATTTGTAGTATGAACTTTAGGCGAAGCAGCACCGTTTGTTCCGGCGTAACCGTACATTTTGGTTTCCATACTTGTATTAACAATGCTATTTCTTTCTGTTTTGTTAAAAAGGGTCTCATATAATGAATCCTGCTTTTTCACCGATGCATTAGTATCTGGCATTGTTGTAGCGTCGGATACTAATTCCAAATAATTACCGCCGTTGAGAGTCGCCCTCATCTTACTTGTACTCCAATACGCGTAGTGCGGATTTGAATGGCTTTCGTTATACTTTCCCAGTGCTATAACATCGTCCGCCCACAATAGCCAATTTTCGCCGCTACCGTATTTTGTGTCATTGACAGAAAGTATTCTCCACTTAATTGCTGAATTTGATTTACTTCCAAAGTATATACTCTCTTTTTGTTTGCCTGTAATGATGCTAGCAAAATTAGTATCTTGAGTAGATCCGTCTACATCAAGATTAAGCACGGATGCCGTCGGCGAAGTAGTTGTGTCGGCTTGTGCGGCCTCTAACTTTGTGTCGCCTATTAAGGTTATCGCAAAACTAAATGCGACAAGCAGTGTAAGTATTATGCTTGTCAAAAATATAAGTCCAGACTTGCTTTTGCACATATTCATTTGATACCTCTCTTGTTAAGTACACCTCTTTAGAACGCATTCCAAAAAAGGTATACTTTTACTGACCCAAAAATATTGCAATTTTTTCGCGCGTAAAGTATAATGTAATCGTAAAAATACGCTCTTTCGGGAGCAGTCAGTAAAAGTATACTTTTTTTGGAAAAGTGAAAATTCTTTAAAAAATAGAAAGTTAATGTGATAAAAAAGCCACGCAAAATCATTTGCGTGGCTTTTATTTTTTGTTTTTAAACGGTTGAGATTTCTCGACTGCGCTCGAAATGACAGTAAATCAACGTCAATCCGTGACTTTTAAACTTGCATTGGCGTCAAGGTCAATATCGCTTGCCCTTGCGCCCGTCTTTATCATATTGAAAGCTTGGGAAGCGATCATTGCGCCGTTGTCCGTACAAAGCACTAGCGGCGGATAATACACTTTGATATTATGCTGTTGCGCGCGCTGTTGCATTTTAGCTCTCAATACGCCGTTGGCGCCTACTCCGCCGGCAATTACTACGGTATCTACTCCCATATCAACTGCGCAACGAATTGTATTGCCCACCATAATATCTGTGACCTTTTCTTGGAAAGAACACGCTAGGTCTGCTCTATTAAGTTCTTCGCCCCTTTGCGCGCACTTGTGAGCGTAGTTGATGACTGCCGTCTTGATACCGCTGTAAGAAAAATCATAGGTGTCTTTGTCTTTGTACGGCGTGGGTAATTCTATTGTCGGCTTGCCTTCTTTTGCAAGTTTTTCTATTTGCGGACCGCCGGGGTACGGCAAATTCAATACTCTCGCAACTTTGTCAAAGGCTTCTCCGCAAGCGTCGTCGTGCGTTGCGCCTTTGATTTCTATTTCCGCAAGCGACTTGACATAGGCAATCGTCGTATGTCCGCCGCTTGCAATCAAGCAAAGATACGGCGGCTCAAGGTCGGGCTTTGCAAGATAGTTGGCGGAAATATGCCCTTTGATATGATTTACTGCAATGAGCGGTTTTTGCGTGGCATACGCCAAAGCCTTGGCGTAAGATACTCCCACTATCAGAGCTCCCAATAGACCCGCGCCGTAAGTCACGGCAATGCAGTCTATATCATCAAGAGTCATCTCCGCTTTGTCCAATGCTTCTTTGACAACGTTGTTTATTGCAAGGGTATGATTTCTCGACGCTATCTCGGGGACGACTCCGCCGTAACGCTTGTGTATATCTATTTGCGACGCAATGATATTGGACAGCAACTGCCGTCCTTTTGTGATTGCAACTGCCGTCTCGTCGCAAGAACTCTCTATCGCCAATATGACGATATCGTCGCGAGAACGCATTGCGTCTAATTTTTCATTTGCACTATCTATATATTTCATATCTTTTATTCAATTACTCCAAGTAACCGGCGACCTAAGAGAATAGTCCTATTTTTACACGGCTCTAGGGCGAGTGGAGTCGTCAAGTGTACTTTGCGTACACGTCGACTTCCCAAGTCCCGACGAACGGAGTAAAAAGAGAGCTGTTATATGAGGTCTGTTACTTAGTTGGCTTTCTTTAAGTAATCAAAAATAAAAGCCTCAATATCCCCATCCATTACCGCCGATATATTGCCTGTCTCGCACCCCGTGCGGTGGTCTTTAACCATTGTGTATGGGCAGAATACGTAACTGCGAATCTGACTGCCCCATTCGATTTTCTTTATATCGCCTTTGAGTTCAAGCTCTTTTTCTTGCATTTCGCGCTCTTGTCTTTCGATAAGTTTGGACATGAGCATACCCATAGCTTGCTCTCTGTTTTGAATTTGACTTCTCTCGTTTTGACACTGCACTATGATACCCGTAGGCAAGTGAGTTATGCGAATTGCGCTTTCCGTCTTGTTGACGTGCTGACCGCCCGCGCCGCCGCTTCGATAAGTGTCGATCTTGAGATCTTCGGAATTGATTTTTATTTCGTCTTTGTTTTCTATCTCTGGCATAACTTCTAGTGACGCAAATGACGTATGACGTCTTGCATTACTGTCAAAAGGAGATATACGCACAAGTCTATGCACTCCCTTTTCCGACTTGAGATAGCCGTATGCATTTTCGCCAATAACCTTAAAAGTTACGCTCTTTATGCCCGCTTCGTCGCCTGCAAGCTTGTCCATTTCGATTACTTTATAGCCCACTCTCTCGGCGTAGCGCGTATACATTCTGTATAACATGCTTACCCAATCTTGCGCCTCAGTACCGCCTGCGCCTGCGTGCAAAGTAAGTATTGCGTTATTGGAATCATACTTGCCTTTGAGAAGAGTCTCCAATCTCAATGACTCGACGTTTTGCGAAAAACTGCCTAGCTCGTCTACGACTTCTTGCATTTCCTCTTCGCCCGCCGACTCTGCGGTAAGTTCTATAAGCACCGCCAAATCTTCGCCTTGCGCAAAGAGTTTGTCAAAATGCTTGAGTTTGCTCTCTATCTTCGACAACTCTCTGTTGACCTTTTGAGCGTTGTCCATATCTTCCCAAAATCCGTCCTTTTCCTGCTCGGACTTGAGCTGTCCTGCCTTTTGGACAAGAGCATCGTAAGCCATAGCCTCTCGCACTTCGGCAAGCGACTTATTTATCTTATCCAAATCCCATTTTGCTTGTTCTATTGTTATCATATATTATCCTTATTATTACATAATGACATAACGCTGATATACGCGGCAAGTTCGACGATAAGATAGATAGGCAAAAAATAAAATTACAGATTTTTTGTCAAGATAATATTCGGCGAACTTTGACGTACTTGCCGTACGTCTAAGCGAGCCGAATGCTATATTGGCAGAAAAGACGTATTTTAGATTTGCCTAGCCTAACTTTGAGTCGAACTCAATTATTTGCCGCAGCATTGCTTGTATTTCTTGCCGGAACCGCACGGACACGGATCGTTACGTCCCACTTTTTTGCTGCTGCGCACTACCGTCTTTGCTGCTGCAGTCTCTTCGTTGGTAACCATTTCGACTTCTTGCTCTTTGTTTTGTTGCTGAGCGGTATTGACTTCAAACTTGCTCTTTACCAACGTACGCACGGTGTCGTATTGAATTGACTCTATCATCTTGTCAAACATATCCAAGCCCTCAATACGGTATTGCGCAACCGGGTCTCTTTGAGCGTATGCGACAAGTCCTATGCCTTGTTTGAGTTGGTCCATTGCGTCAATGTGATCCATCCACTTCTTGTCAACGTTGTAAAGCATAACTTCTTTTTCAAACGCGCCGAAATCAACTTGTCCGTTGCTATTTTCAGCGAATACTGCGTTGATTTCTTCGCACTTTTTCTCGTACTGCTCTCTGGCAACCGCCATTATACTCTTGACAAGTCCGTCAATAGAGTTGTCGTCAAGGTCGAGTATATAATCCGCCGAAAGAAGATTGGTGCCATTCTCAAGTACGCAGTCTTCGAGTTCTTTGTTGAATCCATCGTAATTCCATTGACGATGGTCTTCTTTGTAATCGACGTATGCGTTGCAAATAGACGTAACTACAGCTTCCATCATAGCAAGTATCTGTTGGTGCACGTCCATATCGTCAAGCACGATATTACGCTGTTCGTAAATGATGGCCCTCTGCGTATTCATTACGTCGTCGTATCCAAGTACGTGTTTACGTATGGAGAAATTGCGGTCTTCTACTCTCGACTGCAAGGATTCAAACTGTCTCGTAATAATCTTGCTGACTATTGGCGTATCGTCGTCCATATCAAGTTTCTCGACTACCCACTTCATTTGATCTCCGCCAAAAGTCCTTACCATATCGTCTTCCATTGACAGATAGAATACCGACGAACCCGGATCGCCCTGACGACCGCTTCGACCGCGGAGCTGATTGTCTATACGGCGAGCTTCGTTGCGCTCAGTGCCTATAATTCTCAAACCGCCGAGAGCTATGACCTCTTGCTTTTCGGCATTGGTCTCCTTGGCAAAAGCGTCATAATGCTTTTTGTATTCTGCCCTTGCTTTCAATATCTCTTCGTCGTCTGTGTTGGCGTACGAAGTAGCCCACTCGATAAGTTCGTGAGCATAACCGAGTTTCTCAAGTTTTTGCTTGGCAAGATGCTCGGGATTACCGCCGAGAAGTATATCGGTACCACGACCTGCCATATTGGTTGCTATCGTTACGGCGCCTTTCTTTCCCGCTTGAGCAATTATCTCAGCTTCTTTTTCGTGATTCTTTGCGTTGAGTACGTTGTGCGGAATTCTGTTTTTCGTAAGTATTCTCGACAGTTCCTCTGACTTCTCCACGCTTATAGTACCCACGAGCACCGGCTGTTTTCTCTCATAACAAGCTTTGATGTCGTTGATTATAGCGTTGTACTTGCCCGCTCTGCTCTTGAAAAGTTGGTCGGGCTCGTCGACACGCAATATATCTTTGTTGGTGGGGATTACCACTACGTCAAGTCCATATATGGAATCAAATTCGTTTTCTTCAGTCTTTGCCGTACCGGTCATACCCGACAGTCTCTTGTAAAGACGGAAAAAGTTTTGGAAAGTAATCGTCGCCATAGTCTTGTCTTCAGACCTGATCGGCACGCCTTCTTTGGCTTCGATTGCCTGGTGCAAACCGTCGCTAAAACGTCTTCCTATCATCTGTCTGCCGGTAAACTCGTCAATGATGATTACCTCTTTGTCCACGACGATATAATTGACTCCCTCTTGCATAATATAGTTGGCTTTAAGCGCATTGTCTATATAGTGCTTAAGAGATTGATTTTCATAATCAGACAGATTCTCGATGCCGTAATACTGCTCTGCCTTTTGCGCGCCAAACTCGTTGAGGAATACCGACTTTTCTTTTTCGCCAATCTCAAAGTCTGCTTGATATGCGGGCTTATCCGACTCTTGGGAGTCGTCTTGATTTTGATCTTCGCTCTCCTCAACAGCTGCGTCGTCCTTGGGTGGCAAAAGCGTCTTGACAAACCTATCTGCTCTCATGTATTCGTCGCTCGGCTTTCCTCCGCGCCCGCTTATGATAAGAGGAGTTCTCGCTTCGTCGACCAATATGCTGTCCACCTCGTCGACGATAGCAAAGTCCAATTCCCTTTGCACTTTATGGCTCTTGTCCTTAACCATATTGTCGCGGAGATAGTCAAATCCAAGTTCGTTGTTGGTGGAATACATAATATCGCAATTATACGCTTTGACTTTATCCTCGTGAGACATTTGAGAATAATTCACGCCGACGGTAAGTCCAAGAAATTTGTATATCTTGCCCATCCACTCTGCGTCGCGCTTTGCAAGATACTCGTTGACCGTTACGACGTGCACTCCCTTTTTGTCAAGGGCTTTGAGATACGCCGCCAAAGTCGCGACCAAAGTCTTACCTTCGCCGGTACGCATCTCGGCAATTCTGCCTTGATACAATACAACGCCGCCTATAAGCTGCACTCTGAAGTGTCTCATTCCAAGCACTCTGTCGCTCGCCTCTCTGACCGTGGCAAACGCTTCGGGAAGTAAACTGTCAAGGCTCTCGCCCTCTTGCCGTCTCTCGACGTAACTTTGCGTACAAGCTTTGAGTTCTTCGTCGCTCATAGCCTTGAACTTATCTTCCAAAGCCTCTATCTTGTCTACGATTTTGTTAATTTTTTTAAGTTCTCTGTCATTATGGCTGGGAAATATTTTTCCGAGTAGTCCCATTTTGCACCTACCTTTGGCAAATTCTGCCAATAGTAATATTAGCATATAATTATTAGATAAGTCAACGTATGAAAAGCCCAATAAAAATAACTATAGAAAATTTTAAGTAAAAATTGTCGAAATGACAAATAAATGTCGCCCTGAGCGAAACGCGGTGAAGTCGAACGTGTCTTATCAGATTAGATTCTTCGACTACGCTCAGAATGACAATAATCGGATCGAGATTTATCCACTTCGGCCGAAATGACGTTGGTAATTATCTATCCGCAACTAAAAAGGTATGTACAGCACGTACATACCTTTTTAATATCACTGCCACACAGTGGCAATATAACTGTTGCATAGCAACTATATAACTTTGCCGTAGGCAAAATATAACTGCGCAACTGCGCTATGCTCTACTTGCGCTTCATCGCTCTTTGCTCTTTCAACAAGTCGTTATAACGCTCTATCTGATCTTCGCGCAAATCAATCATATTCTTTGCCGCTTTGCATGCTTGCGCGTCGCTGATAATGACTTCAGTCTCTTTGACTTTTATCTTCGTGCCGTCGCCCGATGCGTCTCTCTTGATGTCTTTCAAGTACTCGTCTTCCATCTTGAAGAGCGCTACCGTCATATCTTTCTTGATTGTGAGTTTCAAGAGCGGATTTACCGTAGACTGTCCAATCGTGATTGCGTAGGTCGACTTCTTCTCTTTGCTGTTTGGCTTTGACAAAGCGTACTGTCTCAATCCGTCAAAGTATTTTTGCTGTTGCTTAGATAGCAATGCGTAAGCCTCGTCAAGAGTAAGTCTCGGAGCAACCTCTTTCTTTGGCTTTGCGGGAGCAACGGCCTTAACTTCCTTCTCAACTATCTTCTCAACAACCTTTTCTACCGGTACCTCAACTATCTTCTCTACAGGTACTTCTTTGATAATCTCTTTCTCAACTATTTTTTCTACGGGCACCTCTACCTTGACTTCTTTTTCGACTATTTTTTCAACCTCGACAGGAACCTCTACCTTGACCTCTTTTTCTACGATCTTCTCTACTTCTACGGGTACCTCGATGACTTTCTCCACAATCTTTTCTACGGGAACTTCTTTCTCAATTATCTGTACTTGCGGTTGAGCATTTTGTAACGACGACAAATCTACAAGTCGTTGCATAATCGCCTTTTGTCCCTCTATAAGACTCTTTATCGTTTCGTTGTTTGCTACGCTTGCCGCCACTTCTCTTTCAACAACTTTCTCGGTAGGTTGCTCTGCAATTTTCTGCATTAGTTTGCGCATTGCCTTTTGCTCTTCAAGTAAGCTCTTGATTACTTCATCATTCGAAGACGCTTGTTGCGGCAAAAGTTGTTGCATACCCGGCAGCATTGCCGTGACGGTCTCTGAAATGAGTCCTCTCATCTCGTCCACGCCCAAACCTTGTTGAACTACGTATCCGCCTTGCGGCATTCCTTGCCCCATATTGCCGTTGCTACCATTGTTTCCGCTCATCATACTCATAAGCATCATACGCATATTCTCATCGCGTTGTCTTGCTTCTTCTTCGCGGCGACGATAATCAACGTCCGCTTGATTACGCTCAAAGTCTTCTCTTGCAAATGCCAAACTATCTTCGGCTTTTCTGCATCTGCCTTTTGCAATAAGCATTATGATAAAACTTGCCACCGTCAACGCTATGAATACGCACGCAATGACAGTCCAACTTGACGAAGCCAAACCGAATAATCCGACAGCGCCTGCATAATAACTCTTGTATCTGTCGTTTGCCGTCTTATTGGCTCTCTTGCGTCTGCCCTCGTAGCTTGCCGCCTTTGACAAGAAGGCTATTATCAAAATTATGCATACTCCGCTGACAATCGCTTGCCAATACTCTTTGATCAACTTACCAAACTGCCCAAAATCTATGCCGCCTTCGGTATCGTCTTCGCCTTGATTTCCGCTACCGATATTAGGATCTGCGCCCTCGCCATATTCGTTTAAATCTATTTTATATTTACAAGTTGCGCCTTGACGTATGAAATAGTTGCCGTCTATCTCTACCGTAACGGTATACTCGTTTGCATAAATAGATTTGGTGTAGTCTCCGCCAAAGGTAAGCTTTAATCCGTCCAACGGATTGCCGTCGCTGTCCAATACCGTCGCGCTCGGACGTTGCAATCTGCCGTTGAATACAAAGTTAGTTTCGTCCCACTCTACCGAAACAACTTGCATACCGGCTCTCGGCATTATTACCCAATACCAATCGGTGTTGCCGTCAAGTTCGTAATTGTCATACCAACTTGCATTGGGGTTTACCTCAACCTTTACCATATACGAACCCACTTCACTTGCCTCCATATCGCCCGTCATTATGAAGTCGGCAACATAATCGAATTTATCTTCGTCGCCATCGGCAATACCAATCATATCTGTAATCTTTGGCGATTGCATTTGTCCTTCTTTGTAAACGAAATCGAATTTATCCCAATTGGCAATCAAATGAGCTTTCTCTATCTTCCAAGTAATGGTTACAGTCGAACCGTACTGCGTATCGGGAGTTTCCCACGAACAATTGGAAGTGTCGTCCAATTTGATAATCGACCTATACGTCTTTGCGTCCCTGCCTTCGGGCATGGTACTTATGCTCATTACATTGGGATAATATCCAGTTAATATCTCTTCAAGTTTCCTCGTCGTACCGTCGTATACCAACACGTTTTCTATATACGGAGTCGCAAACGTAGCTTTGACGATTTGGAATGTATGAGTTTCGCCGCCATCTATGACGTAGGCTTCGCTTTTGAGTACTACTTTGATTTGATAGTTTCCTCTTGCTATCATCTCGTCAATAGGTTTGCTTCCGCTTACGGATTCGTAATCAAACGGTACGTCGTTGACAGGCATTCCATTTATCATAATCGTAGCCGTCGGGTGTTGCGCTTCGCCCGTAAACATAAGTTCTTCGGTATCCCATACTACGGTTACCGACGTAGTCTTCATAATTTTCAACGTAATAATTACATCGCCCGAAAGTCTGTAATCTGCGCCGAGATCGGGGAAAGTGATGCTAACAGAATAAGTTCCCTCTCTCGTCAAAGTCTCGGGGTCAACTTCTATTCCGTTGCGATCGTGATAGGTAAACACCGCTTCTTCCGCAACCTTTTCGCCGTCGAATTTGGGATATTTATCGTCGCGCAACGGATCTAGATTTACCACGTTGCCTGTGTATAGTTTTGTTACGGTACCGCCGTCGTATTGCGCCAAAATATCTTCAATATCTATAATTTGTCTCGTCACAGGTATATCAACGTCCATATCGCGCGAAGTGCCTTTAAACGTATATTTAACATTTACGCTTGACGTTGTTGCGGTAGCCGTATCAAGGTGCAACTTTTTGTCCGCCCTTAAATACGTAATTAGAATATCGGGATTAGAGAAATCTACTTCCGCCTCTTGCTCAATATCTTTTCCGCCTGCGTCCTTACCGGTATACGTCGCATATATCTTGATATCTCCCGATTTCAACGTCTCCAAAGTTTTGAGATTTTTGTTAATTACTTCCACACGTATAGAATCTATTCCGTTGGCATCCAAAAACATAGCCGTCAAATGCAAATCACAGCCGATCACGTCGTTGGTAAAGTTCCATTGCTTGTCAAGCTTAGCCGTTGCGCTGTCGGGCTCTTGAGAGTTGTAATACCAACCCAAGAATAGCCACCCGCCTTTGGTCGGCGGTACGGGTTCTTTTATATGCACGCCGTAATTATACTTCTTCGGATCGGTCCAACTGTTATCCTCAGTCTTAAACGAGACTTCAAACTCAGCAGGCAAAGTAGTTACCTCAATGGTTATCGGCGCCTTGACGTCGCGGAATGCAACCGCGTACGTTCCGTCTGCATTCTTAATCTTGCGATATTTACTTACCAATATCGTTTCGCTCTCTCCCGTCTCTTCGTCTTTCACGATAAACGCAGGGCTCTCTCCGGCAAGACTTTCGGACAGTCTTTGATTTTTTTGTAACTCTTCCGCAAAAGCAGCGTCAAAAGCGTTGGCAACGAAATCGTAATTTAAATTGTCGTTGTATTTGACTATGTAGAGCGTAATTCGCAATTTAGCTACCTTGAACATATCAAACGTAATTGACATATACTCTATTTGAAATTTTGCATCGGGATAGACTATCGCTACTCCTGCGCTGTCCGTCAAACCTTGGTAATTGCCTAAATACTTTTCGTCGGGATTGAAAGAAATCTCTTTGGTTACGGTATTATCCGTCTTGTCAACCGAATCTTCGGTTACGGTTCCGCCTAAGTAAGCCCATTCGGTAGTTCCGGTTACGTACTCTTTTTTGGTATCGTTGTCGTAAAGCGCGTACATAGTAGCTTGAGGGTGCAAATCTCTGTAAGACATTCCCACGTAAGCCGTCTCTTTCGTCGACAAACTCTCTACGTACAACTTCGCAGGCGTAATCTGCACTTCGGGAGCGTCGTAAGTTTTGACTACGTACCACAACGGCTCCGTCTTTGAACAAATAGTGTAATTAAGTCCATACTTTCCGCTGTCTGCCACGTTTTGCAAAGTATAGTCTTGTGACTTTACCGGCTTGTTGTCCGTGGTCGTTGCGTTAGTCCTCTTATACCATTGACGGTCTATCTCAGGCGAATTCATATCGACTATTTCAATTAAACTAGTAATGGTAACTTTTTGATTTTTTTCATATACTCTAGTGTATAAACTATCGCTGACTTTCGTCGCGTTGGTTATGGATATTTCGTGATCGATATCGCCGGTATACTCCCATACCGCGTATAGGTCTACGTCTCCAAACAATCCGTTGGTATCTTCAATCAAATTATCCCAACTATCTTTCTTCAAAGACCAGCCTAGAAAATTGTGATACGCTTGACAATCGGCGCTAGCTACCGTATCAAGTTCGCTGCCCACATACAGCGCCTGTCTCTCTCCACCGTGATCTTTGGTATAGCAAAGCGGCGTAAGCGTCTCATTGTTACTCGAATCTACCGTGCGATTGAAATATCTGACGTTTGCCGTAAGATAATTGCGTACGGGCGATTCGTCGGGTTTGTAGCCGCCTATTTTGTCGGTATCCCAAATACGCGAATATTTACTTGCAAAAAAAGTCTTGGCTTTTGTATGCAATTCGTCAGTAGTAGAGCTTTCGACATACCCTGTCAATTTGTTACCGCCGTTGCCTGTATATCCGGTAGTACAAAAATCCATGTCAGAAGGCTTGACTATATTGATATTGCTAATAGTGGTATTATTTACCGATACCGCGCCTCCCGGTCCGCTAACGGCGTGAAGAGCCGTCACAGTTCCGTCTTTATCAAATACTCCTGCCCCGTAACAATTTTTCAACGATTGTATCGTGACGCCCGTATAATAACCCAACAGCGGTCCGCCGGCTTCGGCAAGCGTGGAAATACTCTTTTGGTCATAGACAAAATTTTCAATAGATATTGAACCGCTACCTTCAAAGCAAGCAACCGATGCACTCACAGCAGAATTCCAAGCATTGCTAGTAGTTGCGGTTATTTTTGCGGCGCAATCGTAAATCGTAACGCTTCCGCCTCCCGACCCGTCTCCGAGAAGTCCGCCGATGTGACAGTTCCAACCGCCGTTTCTGATAGTTATCGTAACTTCTGTCGAACAACGGTAAAAATACATTGACTTTCCCGCTCCCGCCGCATCCGATGCGACTAGTCCGCCCATACCGTTATGCGCGGGATATTCAAGGTCCGACGAAATCGTGCCGGAAGTGTGACAATTAAGGAAGTTACAGTCGCCAAAAGCAAAACCTACAAGACCGCCAGTCTCTCCGTTGCCGCGTTGACCGCTGTAATTATAGGTATGTTTGGGCATTTGACTAAAACTGAAATTCTCCACTATCAAGTCGGTTATCGTCGCATTTGTCGCTCTGCAAAAAACTCCGTAACCCGACGGACACTCTCCCGCTCCTGTCAAAGGGATATTTACGTAATCTGAGCCATTCCAATAGAACCAATTATTACCGTCTATAGATATGTTTTTGAGTTTGTGCCCCATGCCGTAGAAAACGCCTTCGAAAAATCTAATCGCATGAAAAGTCTTACCGCTAAAATTCAAATCGCTCGTCAAAACGACATACTTACCGTTACCTTTATTAGGTATAGTTCCGTCGTCCAAATCCTTTGCAAACGTATCCCAATCGGTTTCATTCTCGATAACGTAGGGATTTTCCTGCGTACCTCTGTTATCAGTCTTGGTAGTTATCTTCTTTATAGTAAGGTCATAAGGAGTACTTGCGCTGCCGGCTCTATAATTGTTAATCAAACTTTTATCCGTGTACACGTAAGAATCGCCAATTGCAAATTCTCCCAAATTGTCCTTCAAGTTTTTATTAATAGTAAATGACGCGTTATCGGTTATACCGCCGTTTAAAACTTCATTATCGACGTGGTTCACGCCAATAGGTATACAAACGCTTACCGCTCCCAACAATACGCAAAAAGATATGATAAATATCGCGCACTTCAAATATCTTGATTTCAACTTATTTGTATTCATAGATACATCCTCTCTTAAGTACACTTTTTTGCCACTGCTTGTTTATTACAAAAAAGGTATACTTTTACTGACCCAAAGATATTGCAATTTTTTTATGCATAAAGTATAATGTATTTGAAAAATTATGCCTTTTCACAGGCAGTCAGTAAAAGTATACTTTTTTTGGAAAAATGCTCAATATTCGACAATTTGAAATACTAATAGAATATTTAGTAATAAAAAGACACGCAAAATTAAATGCGTGTCTTGTATTTTTATTGGTAGAGATTTCTCCGCTTCGGTCGAAATGACATTAAATTAGACTAACTTACTTAACTTAGAAATGCTTAACTCTTTGATAAACTCGGCAAGCAATGTATTGCGCTTTGCGGTATAATTATTCTTTACCATCTTGGCTACGCTCTCTTTCGTTCCCTCGATTACGACGATAGCCTTTGCTCTTGTGATTGCAGTATAGAGCAAATTGCGCGTCATAAGATAAGGATTACCGCCGTAAGCCGTGATGATTACAGCGGGAAACTCCGAACCCTGCGACTTGTGAATGCTGATTGCGTAAGCCAAAGTGAGTTCGTCAAAATTCTCTTGCCTATAGGTGGCAATTCTGCCGTCGTCAAACTCCACTTTCATACTCGGCGCGCTCTTGTCTATTGCGACGATATAGCCTATATCTCCGTTGAAGACTCCGCTGCCGCTCAAGCCGTCGTCGCTGTACCACTCCATTTGATAGTTATTGACAGTGTGGATAATCTTGTCGCCTTCGCGGAAGATATTTGCGCCCGAGCGTATCTCGCCCTTGCTCTTGTCGGGCGGATTGAGAGCCTTTTGCATCTCTACGTTGATATTCTCCACTCCAAGTACGCCCTTTTTGGTCGGGCAAAGCACTTGAATATCTTTGGATGTAATGCCTGCAAAGGCAGGAAGTCTTTTGGTGGTCAAGTCAATTACGTTTTTGAGCATGACAGCCGTGTCAATCTGCGAGTCAAAGAAAAAGTCTTTGGACTTGTTGTCTATCGTAGGCATAATTCCGTTGTTGACCTTGTGCGCATTGTCTACGATGAGCGAATCGTCGCTTTGGCGGTATATTCTCGTAAGGTAGTTGATAGGTATCAATCCGCACGATATTATATCTGCAAGCACGTTGCCCGCGCCGACGGAAGGCAATTGGTCTTTGTCGCCCACGAGTATCAATCTGCCGCCCTTTTTGACGGATCTCGCCAACGCGTGGAATACGTATTCGTCGCACATACTCACTTCGTCGACGATAACGACGTCGGCTTGAAGCCTTGTGTCTTCGTTGTAATTAAAGTGCCCTTTGCCTCCGGTAAAGTCGAGGTCAAGCAGTCTGTGTATAGTCTTTGCGTCCTCGCCTGTCGCCTCGGAAAGTCTCTTGGAAGCTCTACCCGTCGGAGCGCATAAAGCAACCCTTTTACCTTGTTTTTTGAGCATGTTGATTATGCAGTTGATAATAGTAGTCTTGCCAGTGCCGGGGCCTCCGGTAATTACGTTGACTCCGTAATTTACGCAATTTTTGATAGCGTCGATTTGCCCTTCGTGCAAAGTCATCCTTTTGGATTTTTGATATTGGTCTATATCAACGTCGACGTTGAGGTCTATTGGAGCTGCGAATTTCATCATATCCGTCAAGCACTTGGCTATGCCGTATTCATTCTCGTGAAATCTCGTCAGAAATACGCACTCGGTATCGCCTTGCTCGATTATTACAATCTTGCCCATGACTACGTTGTCGAGAATAATGCCGTTGACGAGATAGCCGTATTCGTCAAGTTCCATTCGCAAAAGATTGCACACTTCGTAGACTACTTCGCCTCTCGGAAGATAGGTGTGTCCGTTGCGATTAGCCGCCTCTTGCAAGACGTGGCATATAGCGGCGCTTATCCTAAACCTGCTGTATTGGTCAAAGCCCATTTTGACGGCAATTTTATCAGCCGTGATAAAGCCTACTCCGTCTACGTCCTCGACCATTTGATAAGGGTTCTTTTCTATTATTCTTCTCGTGCCTTCTCCGTATTGCTTATAAATACGCAAAGCAAGATTGAGACTTATCTCGTAACTTTGAAGATATACTATAGTAGCTTGCTGTTCTTTATGTACGATATACGCTTCGTATATCGCCATTGCCTTTTTGAGGGACACGCCTTTGACGCTTGCCAACTTGTTGGGCGCATTCTCTATCACGTCCAAAGTCGCAGTGCCGTAAAGGTCGACAATATTCTTTGCCGTGACCTCTCCCACTCCCGCAAATAATCCGCTGGCAAGATAGCGCATAATCGCCTCTTTGTCCTCGGGTCTTGCAATCTTGCACTCTTTGACGTTGAACTGTTCTCCGAACTTGGAATTGACGGAAAAATAACCTTTCATTTCAAGGTACTCGCCCTCTTCAATGGGCGGGAATACCCCCACAGCCGTCTCTAATACTCCGTCTGCGTTGATATTGACGACGCAATAACCGTTGTCTACGTTGCGAAATACTATCTCTTCAACGTAGCCTTTGAGTATCTCGTATTGTATCTCGTCAAATAACTCCATAGTCTCTCCAAAAAAATATAGAGGGCAAATTACACCCTCTATATTGTAATTGATGTTGCATTGAATTGTCAATAGAGTTTTGTACCGATATCGGTACAATAATAACTAACGAACGTACACCACTTCCGCCCCTGAATTAATTACGCTTATTTGGCGATAACGGTAGAATTAGTAACCACCCTCGTTGGGCGAGAAGGGAGATAGGCAAAAATTAAAATAGCAGATTTTGCGTCAAGATAGTTTTTGACAAGCGCCGTCGTACTTGCTGTACGTCGGCGTGAGCCAAAGGCTGTATTGGCACAAAAGATGCATTTTAGATTTGACTAGCCTCACTTAGAGCCAAACATATCGCATTAGAGCCCAACGTCATCTAATTCCAACGCCATTTTGGCAATAATGGCAGCTTTATCCGTCTTTTCCCATCTAAAGCCCTGATCTTCTCTGCCGAAGTGTCCGTAATTGCTCGTCTTGGCAAATTGCGGTTTTCTCAAATTGAGTTCTTCGATAATTGCAAGGGGGCGCAAATCAAAGACTTTGTTAATAATGCCTGTAATCTGCGCGTTGGAATACTTACTAGTGCCAAACGTATTGACGTTGATAGATACCGGTTTTGCCACGCCTATTGCGTAAGCTACGTCCAACTGACATCTGTCTGCAATACCGCTTGCGACGATATTTTTGCATACGTATCTTGCCATATAGCAAGCCGATCTGTCAACTTTGGTGCTGTCCTTGCCCGAGAAAGCGCCGCCGCCGTGCGGACAGTACCCGCCGTAAGTGTCGACGATAATCTTTCTGCCGGTAAGTCCGCTGTCTCCCTGCGGTCCGCCTACGACGAATCTACCCGTAGGATTGATATATATCTTGGTATTTGCGTCCATCAAATGCGGCGGTATTACGCTGTCAATGATATACTTCTTGACGTCTGCTCTCAACGTATCCATATCCACTTCGGGAGAATGTTGAGTGGAAAGCACGATTGCGTCGATACGGTTGACTCTGTCGTCTACGTATTCTACCGTAACCTGTGCCTTGCCGTCGGGTCTCAAATACTTGAGCTCTCCGCTCTTGCGGACTTTGGTAAGTCTGTCGGTAAGTTTGTGCGCCAAATATATGGGCATAGGCATAAGCGTAGGCGTCTCTTTGCACGCATAGCCAAACATCATACCCTGATCTCCTGCGCCAATCTGGTCGAACTTATCAACTTCGCCAGCGCCCTTTTTGTTCTCGACAGAGCTGTCTACTCCCATTGCAATGTCAGGCGACTGCTTGTCAAGTTTAATAAATACGTCGCAAGTATTGCCGTCAAGTCCTTTCTCTTTGCTGTCATAGCCTATATCCAAGACCGTCTTGCGCACGATTGCCTTATAGTCCACCGTCGCCTTTGACGTAATCTCGCCCATTATGAGTACGAATCCCGTATTAGTGCAAGTTTCGCAAGCCACACGGCTCATTGGGTCTTGCATAAGCAATGCGTCGAGTATGCTGTCGGACACTTTGTCGCACAACTTGTCGGGATGTCCTTCGGTTACGCTTTCGCTAGTAAATAATCTCTTTATCATATTGTTTCTCCTAAAAAAAGTCGCTCTACTTGAATAGAGCGACTTAGTATTCTATCTATCAAGTATACTTGCGGAATTTAGCACCTTACAAGAGGTTGCTGTGTGTTCGCAGGGTCCGTCCCTCCCACACTCTTTATAGAATCTTTTTGAGCGAAGACGAAGCGTCAGCATTTTTGCTTGCGTTTTGATTCGTCTTCTTATTTAATTGTATTTAATTTTAGTTTAGTCTTCGATATCGTCTTCGCTTGCAAACTTGTGCTCGATATTCTCCTCGACGATATGGCTCTCTGCTCCGCCGGAAGGAAGAGCTACGATATTACGGTATCTCTTCATACCCGTACCTGCAGGGATAAGCTTACCAAGGATGACATTCTCTTTAAGTCCGACGAGGTGGTCTACCTTATTCTTGATAGCAGCTTCCGTCAATACCTTTGCTGTCTCTTGGAACGATGCGGCGGAGAGGAATGACTCCGTAGCCAAAGCCGCCTTCGTTATACCAAGCAAAGTTCTCTTTGCAATAGCAGGTCTGCCGCCTTCTTCGATAGTCTTTTCGTTTTCTGCCTCATACGCAAATATATCTACGTATTCGCCCGGCATCATAGTCGTGTCGCCTTGGTTCTCTATCTTAACCTTGCGGAGCATTTGTCTTACGACGATTTCGATATGCTTTTCATTGATATCAACGCCCGCGCTTGCGTAAGGTATCTTAACCTCTTTGATAATATATTCCTGTACGTCCTTTGCGCCCTTGGTGCGGAGCAAGTCTTGAGGATAAATGCTACCTTGCGTCAATACTTCGCCGGCTGCTACCTTCTGACCGTTTTCCACTTTGAGCTTTTGACCGAATACCAACTTGTAGTCAACCTTTGCGCTGTCAGCTTTAGCAGGATTGATAGTCAACACGTGCTTTTCGCTGTCGATAGATACTTCGCCCGCAATGTCTGCGATAAGAGCTTGACCCTTTGGACGTCTTGCTTCAAACAACTCTTCGACTCTGGGGAGACCGTTGGTAATATCGCCAGACAATGCGACACCGCCGGTGTGGAAGGTTCTCATCGTCAACTGCGTACCGGGCTCGCCTATTGATTGAGCTGCGATTATGCCGACTGCTTCGCCGAGTTTTACTGAATTGCCCGAAGCCATATTCTTGCCGTAGCACTTTGCGCATACGCCGTGCGCCGACTTACAGTTGAGTATGCTTCTGATCTTAACCTTTCTGATACCTGCTTCTGCAATAGCCTTAGCTTGCTCCGGAGAAATCATAGAATCCTTCTCTACGATTACGTCTCCGCTGTCGCCGAGGATATCCGTCATAACGTATCTGCCGTCGATTCTCTCGATAAACTCTTTGGTGTTGTCGCCTTCGAGTACGATATCCATACCTCTGGTGTCTCCGCAGTCGAGTTCGTTGACGATTACGTCTTGACATACGTCTACGAGACGACGGGTCAAATAACCTGAGTCAGCCGTCTTAAGAGCCGTATCTGCCATACCTTTACGTCCGCCGTGCGAAGATATAAAGTATTCGAGTACCGACAATCCTTCACGGAGCGAAGCCTTGATAGGCAACTCAATGGTTCTACCTGACGGGTCAGCGACAAGACCTTTCATACCGCAAAGCTGCGAAATCTGAGTCATGCTACCACGCGCTCCTGAGTTTGCCATCATCCAAATCGGGTTGAAGTCGTCAAGACCTTTCTTGAGTTCAACGTTGATGTCGGCAATAGCTTTTTGCCATATGCTAATCGTTTGTTTATATCTATCCTCTTCGGTAAGAAGACCTCTCTTAAATTGCTTTTCGATAGTTACGACGTCCTTGTCCGCCTTTGCGACGATTTCCTTTTTCATAGGAGGCACGTGCATATCGAATACGCTGGCTGTGATTGCTCCAATCGTGGAGTACTTATAACCTTGCGCCTTTATTCTATCCAATATAATGGAAGTCTCTGTTGCGCCCTTGTACTTAAAGCAAGCGTCAACTATCTTGGAAAGCACTTTCTTGTCAACGGTAGTGTTGATTTCAAGATCGAGCTTTTGCTCCGGCGTATCTCTGGGTACGAAGTGCAAGTCTTGAGGTATAGCCGAGTTGAAGATAATTCTACCGATAGTGGTATCTTTCAAAATCTTGGAGTACTTAACTCCGCCTATTACCTTGGATACTCTAACGTTGATCTTCGTCTGAAGCGTGATTTGTCCCGCCTGATATGCCATCATAGCTTCTTCGGGATTTCTAAAGCATCTGCGCTCGCTGTCTGACAAACCGTCCTCGCGAACCATAGTCATATAGTAAGAACCGATGACCATATCCTGCGTAGGCGATACGACAGGCTTACCGTCGCTCAACTTGAGAATATTGTTGGTGGAAAGCATCAAGAATCTTGCTTCCGTTCTTGCCTCTATTGAGAGCGGTACGTGAACAGCCATTTGGTCGCCGTCGAAGTCTGCGTTGAACGCGCTACATACGAGCGGGTGCAACTTGATTGCTCTACCCTCAACGAGTACAGGCTCAAAAGCCTGAATAGAAAGTCTGTGCAATGACGGAGCGCGGTTGAGAAGTACCGGATGGTCCTTGATTACTTCTTCGAGGATATCCCATACTACGTCGTCTTGAGCTCTCTCAATTACTCTCTTTGCATTCTTGATATTGAGGCAAATTCCTCTGTCGACAAGCTTTTTCATTACGAAAGGCTTGAAGAGTTCTATTGCCATTTCTTTCGGAATACCGCATTGGTACATCTTGAGTTCCGGTCCTACGACGATAACCGAACGACCCGAATAGTCTACACGCTTACCCAAAAGGTTTTGACGGAAACGTCCTTGCTTACCTTTGAGAAGAGCCGTCAACGACTTGAGTTCTCTGTTGCCCGGACCTGTGACCGCCTTGCCTCTGCGACCGTTGTCGATAAGAGCGTCTACTGCCTCTTGCAACATTCTCTTTTCGTTTCTCACGATGATATCGGGAGCGCCGAACTCAATGAGTTTCTTAAGTCTGTTGTTACGGTTGATAACTCTGCGATACAAATCGTTGAGGTCTGACGCAGCGTATCTACCGCCGTCGAGCGGTACCATAGGACGAAGTTCTGGAGGAAGTACCGGAAGTACGTCCAAAACCATCCATTCGGGTCTGTTTCCGCTAACTCTAAACGCTTCGATTACGTCCAAACGCTTAACTGCTTTGGTTCTCTTTGCGTTGTTGGCTTTGTCTGCGCTGTCTGCAATGATAGCTTTAAGCTCTGCGGCTTCTTTCTCAAGGTCGATATTAGCAAGCAATTCTTTGATTGCTTCTGCGCCCATACCTACTCTGAAAGAACCGAGACCGAGGTCCTTGTATCTCTCCTTGATTTCTGCAAGCTCTTTGTCTTCGATTACGTCCTTGTAGTTGACGTCCGTCGTACCCGGGTCGAGGACTACGTACTTGTTGAAATAAAGTACGAGGTCAACGTCCTTAGGCGACATATCGAGAGCTACGCTTATTCTTGAAGGCACGCCCTTATAATACCATATATGAGATACGGGAGCTGCAAGTTCGATGTGTCCCATTCTCTCTCTTCTTACTTTTGCTTTCGTAACTTCTACGCCGCACTTGTCGCAGATTACGCCCTTGTATCTAATGCGCTTATATTTACCGCAGTGGCACTCCCAGTCTTTGGTTGGTCCAAAGATTTTTTCGCAGAACAAACCGTCTTTTTCAGGTTTTTGCGATCTGTAGTTGATAGTCTCGGGCTTCAAAACTTCGCCGTGCGACCAAGATCTGATCTTCTCGGGAGAGGCTACGCCTATTTTTATAGAATCAAAATTATTTACTTCTGACATTTCACGCCTCCTTAATTTTCGTCGTCTTCAAACATATTGCCGAAGATGTCGTCGTCTTTAGCGTTGTCGTCTGCATCGCCAAACGGATTGCCGTCGCCAAAGAGAATGTCGTCTTGAGGGCTGAGTCCGAATATATCGACCTCTTCGCTCTCTGCGTTGTTTTCAGGTTCTTCGTAATACTCGCCTTCTTCTTCGACCGTCTCACGAAGTCCGATTTCTTCCTTATTCTCGTTGAGTACTTTGACGTCAAGACCGAGAGCTTGGAATTCTTTGATCAATACCTTAAAGGATTCAGGCGTACCGGGTTCGGTAATAGGAGCGCCCTTGACTATTGATTCGTAGGTCTTTACTCTGCCCACTACGTCGTCCGACTTGACAGTCAATATCTCTTGCAAGATATTTGCAGCGCCGTAAGCTTCGAGCGCCCAAACTTCCATTTCTCCGAATCTCTGTCCGCCGAATTGCGCCTTACCGCCGAGAGGCTGCTGGGTAACCAAGCTGTACGGACCGGTAGATCTTGCGTGAATCTTCTCGTCAACCAAGTGACAAAGCTTAAGCATATACATGTAACCGACCGTAACTGGGTTTTCAAACTTCTCGCCCGTTCTGCCGTCGTAAAGTTCTATCTTACCGTTTTCCGGCAAGCCGTTTTCAACGAGCAATTGCTTGATGTCCGACTCTGTAGCTCCGTCAAATACCGGAGTTGATATGTGCCATCCGCAAGCCTTTGCAACGAGACCCAAGTGCACCTCTAACACCTGACCGATGTTCATACGCGAAGGCACGCCCAATGGGTTGAGCACGATTTGAAGCGGAGTTCCGTCGGGCATGAACGGCATATCTTCTCTTGGGAGAACTCTTGATACGACGCCCTTGTTACCGTGACGACCCGACATCTTATCGCCTACGCCAATCTTACGTTTTTGAGCGATATAAACTCTGACGAGTTTGCTAACGCCCGGAGAAAGCTCTTTGCTGTTTTCTTTCGTAAATACCTTAACGTCTACGACGATACCCGATTGTCCGTGAGGCAATCTCAAGGAAGTATCTCTAACTTCTCTTGACTTCTCTCCGAATATTGCTCTCATAAGTCTCTCTTCGGGAGTTGGGTCGGTTTCGCCCTTTGGCGTTACTCTGCCGACGAGAATATCGCCGCTGTGAACTTCTGCGCCGGGGATAATGATACCGTCTTCGTCGAGATATCTCAATGCGTCGTCGCCGAGATTAGGAATATCTCTCGTGATTTGCTCTTCGCCGAGCTTGGTATCTCTGCTCTCTATCTCGTATTCTTCAATGTGGATAGAAGTAAATACGTCGTCCTTTACAAGGTCTTCGTTGATAAGTATAGCGTCCTCGTAGTTGTAACCTTCCCAAGACATGTAGCCTATAAGAATGTTTCTACCGAGCGACAACTCTCCGTTGCAAGTGGACGGACCGTCTGCAAGAACCATACCTCTCGTCACTCTCTGTCCCTTGTTGACGATTGGCTTTTGAACTATACAAGTGCCTGCGTTGGATCTTTCAAACTTTTGCAAGGTATAAGTATCGAGAGAAGAATCGTCGCATCTTACGCATATTTCGCTGGACGATACGGTCTCTACGAAACCGTCGTTTCTTGCTATTACCATTACGCCGGAGTCGTAAGCAATCTTATGCTCTATACCCGTGCCGATAAACGGAGCTTCCGGTCTCAAGAGCGGTACTGCCTGACGTTGCATGTTAGAGCCCATCAATGCGCGGGCCGTATCGTCGTTCTCGAGGAACGGGATAAGCGCTGCTGCAACTGATACGAGCTGCTTTGGCGAAACGTCCATATAGTTGACTTCGTTTTGGTTAAACTCTCTGATGTCTGCTCTGTGACGGCAAGTTACGCGCGCCGTAGCAAATGAACCGTCTTCGTTGAGTCTCGTGTTCGCTTGAGCGACGATATACTTGTCCTCTTCGTCCGCTTGCAAATATTGTACTTCGTCCGTTACGTAGCTTATCTCTTTGCCCTCTGCATTGAGCTTTTTAACTACCTTGCGGTACGGAGCTTCGATAAAGCCGTACTCGTTGACTCTTGCGTAAGTTGCAAGAGAAGATATAAGACCTATGTTTTGACCTTCAGGAGTCTCGATAGGACACATACGGCCGTAATGAGTGTGATGAATATCGCGCACTTCAAAAGACGCTCTTTCTCTGTTGAGACCGCCGGGTCCGAGCGCGGATAACTTACGCTTGTGAGTAAGTTCTGCGATTGGGTTGTGGTGATCCATAAACTGCGACAACTGCGAAGAACAGAAGAACTCTTTGATAACCGCCGTAACCGGTTTGATATTGATAAAGGTCTGCGCCTTGAATTCGCCGTCGTCCTGTGTGACAAGCATCTTCTCCTTGATGCCTCTGTCAAGTCTCGTAAGACCAACTCTGAATTGATTTTGCAACAACTCGCCTACCGAACGTATTCTTCTGTTGGCAAGGTGGTCGATATTGTCCTTTTCGCCAAAACCTACGGAAAGTCCGAGATTGTAAGATACTGCGGAGATAACATCGTCGAGAGTAAGATTCTTGATGACGAGCTTATCTCTGTTTTCCGGCAACTTGATAGCGTTCTTCAAATCCTCGAGATCGGGATTTTCGCTCATCAATTTGACGAGGTACGGAAGATATACTTTTTCCAATATACCGAGGTCTTTTGCCTCAAAATCTATTTGAGCGCCGTAGTAAGACTTCAAATACTCTATCATATCGACGGTATTGTTGCCGATGAGCTTGAACTCTTCGGGCTCTTCGTCTTTAACGGTCTTCTTCTTGAGATATACTACGTTGACGCCTGCGTTTTGAATTTTGGTTGCAGTCTCAAGGTCGACTACTTGTCCTTTTTCCGCCAAAATCTCGCCGTCTTCGCTTACGACGTCTCTTGCCAACGTATTTCCTTCCATTCTAGTAGCGAGAGCAAGTTTTTTGTTGACTTTATATCTACCTACGCGCATAAAGTTGTATTTCTTGTCGTCGTAGAAAGTGGAATCTATAAGCATCGAAATGCCCTCTTGCGAAGGAATTTCACCCGGACGCAAACGCTTGTAAAGTTCTATTCTAGCGTCTTCAATGTTCTTGGTTGCGTCCTTTTCAATCGTCTTTACGAGGATATCCTCTTTGCCGAACAACTCATAAAGTTCTTCGTCGCTGCCAACTCCGAGCGAACGCAAAAGTACAGTCGCAGGGATTTTGCGGTTGCGGTCTACGTTGACCCACAAAATGCCGTTGATGTCTTGCTTGAACTCAAGCCATGCTCCTCTGTTTGGCATAATAGTAGTTTCGTATCTTTCGATACCCGACTTGTCCACAGTGCTGACACTGTATACGCCGGGGCTTCTAACCAACTGACTGACGATAACGCGTTCTGCGCCGTTGATGATGAAAGAGCCGTTGTCGGTAATGATAGGCAAGTCGCCCATGAATACCTCCTCTTCCGTGATTTCGCCCGTTTGCTTGCGAACAAGTCTTACCTTGACACGCAACGCCTTTGCGTATGTAGTATCGCGGTCTTTGCACTCTTTGATGGAATACTTGGTTTCTTCGTCAAGCTTGAAACCCAAATAGTGCAACTCGAATCTTCCGCCTCTATCGCAAACGGGAGAAAAGTCGTCAAGGACTTCTTGTATACCCGTAGTGATAAACTGCTTGTAAGATTCTTTCTGAAGTTCGATCAAATACGGTATCTCAAGCGGTTCGTGAATTTTGGAGAAACACTCACGTTCCGTATTGCCGTACTTGACTGTATGCGTTCTTTGAGGCATATAGCACCCCTCCTTAAAAAATTTCGATAATTTGTCTGCCCATCGCCATAAATATAACTTCGTCTTATTTTCTTACACATTTTTACTGCTAAAACGACTGTTTTTTAGGCTAATTAGGCATTATACATAATTACACAATTATAGATTGTAGCAAAAGAGGCAAGCATTGTCAACGATTTTTTAAACTTTTTTTAAAATTTTTATATTTATATTATAT
>CAMWQA010000012.1 GCA_947176265.1 uncultured Clostridia bacterium
GCACTACGCCCGCAAAGCCGAATATAGCGCCGAATACGAATAAAAATACGTTTGACTCAACGTCGCTTTTGGGAAACGTATATTTCGACGGGTCGTTGGGATCGTACGCTATCGTCATTTTTGAGCCCTTTTTCTTTGGCATATTACTCGAACTCGTATTCTGCGCCCGATACGTCTTTCCATCAACGACGTACTCCACGACTTCTGAATACAACAAAGAATTACCGCCGTGCGAGCCTTTGTGATATACTTCGGCGATATCTACCACGGTGGCGTCAACTTTGACGTAATCTTTGGTCTCGTTTACGTCATGAACGGTACATGCAATTCCGCCTGCTATCGAGCCGAGCGCAACTATAATCATCGCAATTGCGGCAAACAAAAAAATCTTGTTGTATTTGAAGCGGAGTTTGCTTTCTTCTGACATGATTAACTCCTAGTCTTTTATTATTTCTTGATTGCTTCGTACCTCGCAATGACGTAAAAGACAATGACGTTAAATTCATGGCGTAGCCACGTCGCCCTGAGCGTAGTCGAAGGGGCTCATTCTGTTTTTATATATTTCTCTCAAGCAAGTCGATTGAGAAATCAAGACGTCTCACACTCTCTTGCTTGCCGAGAAGCTCCGCCATTTCGGTTGCCCCGCCGGGAGTGCTTGCAACGCCTGTCAACGCTAAGCGCAAAGGCAAAAATACCTGTCCGCTCTTGCAGGCAAGTTTTTCTGCAAGCGCCGAAAGTCTTTCTTTGAGCGCTTCGTCCGTCCACTCGTCAAAGTCTTTTAAATCTTCTCTAATAGCCTTTAAGTTATTGAGCGCGATTTCCTTGGTAATCTTCATCTTCTTATGCTCAAACATAGTCGTGTCGTACTCGCCAAACTCTTCAAGGAAGTCAACCTTTTCGGGTATCTCGCCCAATACTTCTACTCTCGGTATGAGAAGTTTTGCAAGTGCAAGATAGTCGTATTTACCTGCGACTTTGCTCTTCTCAAAATACGGCTTTGCGACTTCGACAAACTCATCGGGGGTCATTTGCTTGATATATTCGCCGTTGAGCCAACGCATCTTTGCTTCGTCGAAAATACTTGGGGATTTGGATATGCCGTCTACGTCAAACTCTTCGATAAGCTCGTCCATGCTCAACTTTTCTTCGTTGCCCTTTGGCGACCAGCCGAGAAGCGCAATATAGTTGACAATTGCCTTAGGTAAATATCCTTTCTCAAGGAAGTCTTCAAAGTTTGCGTCTCCGTATCTCTTTGAAAGTTTGCGTTGAGCGTCTTTCATTATTGGCGATAGGTGCATATAATTAGGTCTTTGCCAACCGAATCCGTCATACATAAGATTGTATTTCGGCGTAGAAGAAAGATATTCTACGCCTCTTATTACGTAGTTGATTGCCATAAGGTGATCGTCGACTACGTTGGCAAAATTATACGTGGGCATACCGTCGGACTTGATAAGTATGCCGTCTTCCATATCTTCGTTGGGCACGCTGATATGACCGAATACCATATCGTCGTATTCGCTGACTCCTTCTGCGGGAATATTCTGTCTTATAACGTACGGCTCGCCGTTTGCAAGTCTCTTTTGGACTTCTTCTTTGGACAAAGACAGGCAGTGTTTGTCGTATTTGGCGATACCCTTATCGTCCTTGAGAGATTCAAGTCTTTCCTTATCGCAAAAACAATAGTACGCTCCGCCCTTGTCTACGAGCTCTTTGGCATAATCAAGATATAGCGACTTACGTTCACTCTGGATATACGGTCCGTAGCCTCCGTCTTTGTCGGGTCCTTCGTCGTGCTGAATACCAGCCTTTTTGAGAGTGCTGTATATTACGTCTACCGCCCCCTCGACGTATCTCTCTTGGTCGGTGTCTTCTATTCTCAACACAAATTCGCCGCCCCTTTTCTTGGCGAAAAGATACGCGTAAAGACAAGTCCTCAAATTCCCTATATGCATAAATCCCGTCGGCGACGGCGCAAATCTAGTTCTTACCTTGCTCATAATAACTTCCTTTTAATATTTTTGTAATATTTTCGATTATTAATATAACATATTCCTTGCAAATTGTGTATAATATTTATACAATAAATCAAAAAAATTTGCAAGGAGTCTAAATGAATAAATATTTTCAAGCAATGATACAAAAGACTATGCAATTAATTGCCATTGACAGCGTGCAATCCGCGCCCTGTCCGTCGTCTCCATTCGGCGAAGGCGTGGCAAAATGTCTAGAACTTGTCAGCGAGACCGCAAAGTCTATGGGTATGACGACGCATATTGAGGACGGATACTACTGCACTTGCGATATCGGCGAAGGCGAAACCTTTGGCATACTGGGACACATAGACGTAGTGCCCTACGACGACGATTGGTCGGCAAATCCCCTTGGCGAGATAAAGGACGATACGATATACGGCAGAGGTATACTCGACGACAAAGGGCCTATGATTTGCTGTCTATACGCCGTGCATCAACTGCTTGAAGAGGGATATAAACCCAAATGTAAAATACGTTTTATATTCGGCGGAAACGAAGAGAGCGGATGGAAATGTATAGACAAATACAACGAAGTCGACGTAATGCCCGAAAAAGGTTTTTCGCCCGACGGCGACTTCCCAGTAATCAACTGCGAAAAAGGATTGGTAGGTTATGACGTATACCTCGATATACCCAAAGGTATGATAGATATCGACGGCGGAAGCCGCGGCAATATCGTTATGTCTAAGTGCTCGTGCGTCATCGACGGCGAACTCCCTTCCGACGGGAACGACAGGCTGCAAATTGAGGTAAAAGACGGCAAGACTTATATCGCGTCATACGGCAAGCCGGCGCACGCTTCCACTCCTTGGGAAGGTATCAACGCGCTGTGGGGATTGCTTGAATTTCTAAGCGATAAACTTGGCGGAGATTACGCTATTCTCAAAGAAAAACTTTGCCATAACGACGGCAGCGGCGCAAGCGTCAAACTATCCGACGAAAAGAGCGGAAAGCTCACTTTCAACGTAGGCGTGGCAAAGATAGAAAAAGATGCAAAGGGCGTAGATAAATTACACCTTATCATAGATATTCGCCACCCTGTGACATATACCAAAGAAGATATATTGCAAAGACTGCAAGTAAGTCTCAATACCAAAGACGTGAGCGTACGCAACTTCCACGACCCGCTATATATAGACAAGGACAACCAACTTGTTCAAAGTCTACTCAAGTCCTATAACAAAGTTATGGGCGAAAACGCATCTCCTATTACCATAGGCGGAGGCACTTACGCAAGAGCCCTCAAGTGCGGAGTCGCATTCGGTCCTATGTTCCCTAATATGGAAAGCGTGATACACCAAAAAGACGAGAGATTAAGCATTGCCGATTTCAAAAAAATGTACGACGTATATTACACGGCAATCAAGGACTTGCTCTTCCGTTAAAAAATATGCTATAATGTAGCCGTCGGCAAAGGTCGACGGCTTTTTTGCGCAAGGAGCAATGCAATGAGAATTGAGTTGGATAAAAATCTGGAACTTACTTTGGCGGCAAATTACATACGCCGAGACGAACTTTTGAGCGAATACGCCACGAAAGACGGTCAAGCTATTCGCAAAGACTCTTATATTCCCAAAGTATTCAGACGGCAGTTTATACGCGATTGCGAAGTAGTTCTCAACCTGCCGTTGTTCAACAGATACGCGGGCAAAACTCAAGTCTTTTCACTCCTCGACAACGACGATATATCCACTCGCGCTTATCACGTGCAACTCGTATCGAGAATTGCGCGCACGATAGGCTCTGCCCTTTCGCTAAACTGCGACTTAATCGAAGCGATAGCGTTGGCGCACGATCTCGGTCACTGCCCATTCGGACACCGCGGAGAAAAACTGCTTGACAACGTAGCCAAAAGATACGGATATAGATTTTTCCACCACGTGCAGGGCGCAAGGTATCTCTTAAACGTAGTCAAGAGCGATTTGTCTTTGCAGGTAATAGACGGAGTGCTGTGTCACAACGGCGAAGAGATTTTGCCTTGCTACGCGCCCAATGAAAAGTCTTGCAGGAGCTTTGACGACTTGCAGGACAAACTTGATTTGGCTTACGTGGGGAAACTCAACGATTCAAATCTTATGGCAAGCACTTTGGAGGGCTGTCTCGTGCGTATATGCGACGTAATAGCCTACGTCGGCAAAGACAGACAGGATGCGGAAAAGTTGAGATACGTACGATTTGACGACTTCTCCGATACTATTCTCGGCAAGTTTAATCATGAAATTATCGCATCTCTGTGTATGGATATTATCAACAATTCCTATGGCAAAAAACATATCAAGATGAGCAATGAAGCATTCGACGCGCTTATGAAAATAAAGGACGAGAATTACGCCTTGATATACAAAGGAGACCACTCTAAAGTAGACGGATACAGCGACGAAGATTTGCAAAAGATAGTCGACGACGTTTTTGAATTACTACTTGCCGACTTAAAAGGCGAAAGGAAAATAGTCGACAAATACTACCGCCCATACATATATCCCAACAGCAAAAAAGTCGACGAATACTTTGAGGAAAACTTGCAATACCCGCATAGAGTTGCAATTGATATGATTGCCAGTATGAGCGATAAATATCTATTGGATTTCCATAAGAAACATTGCAAAAAGTAAATTTTTAATCATTGTAATGCGTATAGTCTATATACTTTCTATCTAATAATTTGCTATGCTCTTTATACAGCGGATCTAGCGTGGCAAGCAAGTCGTAAAAATCCTTGTCGTGATGAATATAATACAAATGGCAGAGTTCGTGCAAAATGACGGAGTCAATAAGCTCCAACGGTGCGTATATCAATCTAAAGTTGAGAGTTATCACTGCCTTATTTACGGCGCAAGTTCCCCAAGTGGAAACAGCCTTTTTTATCTTGAGTTGATACTGCCCATTAAATAAATCTTTGTGCAAAAATTTCAAATATGAAAATCTATCGGCAAATATCTTCGTCGCCTGCGACTTATACCATTTGTCAAGCATTGATCTCTTATCTTCAAAATCCCAGAGGTCGTATACCGTCATAAAGATATAATCGCCAATTGCCGTCACTTCTCGGGTTTCGCCCTCTTTTACCATGAGCGTATATTCTTTGCCGAGAAATAAAAACTTTTCGCCTGTCATATATTCGTACTTTTCAAGCGACGTGGCGTTTTGCAAAATCCTTTGTTGAGACTGTTTAATCCAATCAATATTTTTTGCGATAAAAGTTTCTACGTCGGCAATTGCAGTATGCAAAGGACATGACACCGTCACTTCTCTCTTTGACGTAATCCTCATTCGCATATTGCGCATCTTTTTGCGCGTCAAAATATACTCTATAATCTCTTGACCGACTTGCGTACTTAATCTTTCGCTCATGTTTTAATTTTAGCACTATGCAGTTTTATTTGCAATAAAGTTGCGCTTTAATATACGAAAAGGCTGTTTTGTCCATAATATTTATATTAAAAAACTGTTTTTAGTATTGCGGTAGACTATGTTAATATGTTATAATAAATTATAAAAAATGCGCGGAGAACGGCAATGGAACAAGAATTGAAGACTTCAGAAAACAAAGTAGAGCGTGATTATAAGAACTATAAGACCACGTATCAAAAGAATACTATTGTTAAAAAAGCCATGGCAAAGACAGGTCACATATTCAATATATGGGATCTCAAATGCTCCATCAACAAAAAGGTCGGCGACCTAAAAGCCGAGGTAATCAAAAGCAAAGAGCCTATCAAGTGGGATGAACTTGACAAAAGTCAATTCAAGCCGATAAGACAATGGCAATCTTGGGGCAAACGCAAAGAATACGCCGACAGTTTTGACTGCGCGTGGTTCCACTTCACGGGACAAGTACCCAAAAAGGCAAAGGGCAAAAGCGTAATTTGCAGAATTAAGTTGCAAGGCGAAGGCTTGGTATTTAATCCCGACGGCATTGTCTTGCAAGGTATTACGCAAGTGCTGAGCAAGGGCGACGTATTTCACTCTCTCATTGCAAAACAACGCATTGATATTACCGACAATTCCACGGGCGACGAGAAAATCGACCTTTATGTCGACGCAGGTTTCAACGGCAAATTCAGAATACGCAAATGTACCGCGCATTTAAGACGTTGCGACATCTGCATACACGATGAAGAAATAAATCAATATTACTACGACTATATAGATCTTTTCTTTATAATGACGATACTTGACAAAGAGAGCGACAGATATAAAGAAATCGACAAGGCTTTGGCGCAGAGCTACAAGGTATACAAAAAACAAGGCGCTAAGGCGGCAAGAGAGTTCTTAAAGCCGACGATAGAAAAGAAGCCGGAGTACGAGGCTACGACGTATTATTGCATAGGGCACGCGCATATCGACCTTGCTTGGCTTTGGCCTATAAGAGAGACAAAGAGAAAGGTCGCGCGTACTTTCGCCAACCAGATCCGCAATCTTGCTATATACGACGGATTCTATTTCGCAGAGTCGCAACCGCAAATGTTCGAGTGGCTCAAAGAAGAATATCCCGAACTATTTGAGAGAGTTAAAAAATACGTGCTTGACGGTAGAATAGAACTCCAAGGCGGCATGTGGGTTGAGAGCGATACCAATCTCACGGGCGGCGAATCTTGGATAAGACAATGCCTTTACGGTCAAAAGTATTGGAAAGAAAACTTTAATTTCAAGTCGAGAATGTGTTGGCTTCCCGACGTATTCGGCTTCCCCGCTTCTCTTCCGCAGGTACTCAAAAAGAGCGGAATGGACTACTTTATGACAATTAAACCTACGTCCAACGATTTCAACAGATTCCCATACCGTTCATTCAATTGGAAGGGACTTGACGGCACGACTTTGCTGTCGCACATGGAACCTCTTGGAGATTACAACGCAGGCAACTCGCCTCTCGCAATCTATAAATCGGAAGATAGAAACTCCGAAAAGGATATTCTCGACAAGGCGCTTTTGATTTACGGCGACGGCGACGGCGGCGGCGGTCCGGGCGAAGGACACCTTGAATATATGATGCGCCACAAAAAGAATATAGACGGATTGACGCCGTGCAAACCGTCCCCTGCTGTCAATTTCTTTGACGATATCAAGGATATGGCTGACGTATTGCCGACGTACGAAGGCGAACTTTATTACGAAAGACATCAAGGCTGCTATACTTCGCAAGCCAACGCTAAGAAATGGAACAGACGCATTGAAGAAAAACTGCACAAGCTCGAATGGTTGGGCGCAGTGGCTTTCTTGGGCGGTATAACTTATGACAGAGAAAAAGTAGAAAAGATTTGGAAAGAAGTATTGCTCTATCAATTCCACGACATATTGCCGGGGTCTTCAATCAAAAGAGTTTATGACGAAGCGTACGCAAGATACCAAATTATGTACGACGAGTTGACGGAGATTGAGAAGACTATGCTATCGGCAATGTCTACGGAAAAATCTACTAGCGCAATCAACCCCGTCGATTTTGACAGATGCGAATACGTCAAGGTTGGCGACGAGTGGTATCAGGCAGACCTCAAAGCGCACTCCGTGGGTAAGCTTGCGCCTGCAACCCTTGACACAAGTCAATTTGCATACAGCGAGAACGTAATCGAAAACGCAAATCTCAAAGTTACTTTCGGCGCAAACGGCGAAATAGTTTCGCTCATCGACAAAGCGGAAAACAAAGAACTCGTCAAGGAATATTTCAACAAACTCGTGGTGTACTCCGACCCGTTCAAATATTACAATGCGTGGGATATATCTTGGGGTAAAGACAAAAAGACTAATTATATGATGATGAAGAAGTGGGAATTCAAACTCACGTCTTCCAACACCTATATCGACGGCGCATATCTCGTGAGAGAAAACTCCTTCAAATATCACAACTCTTCTCTCGTACAGAAAGTTACGTTGAGTCTAGACGGCGACGTAGTCAATTTCAACACTACGGTTGATTGGCAAGAAGAACTTAAGATGCTTCGCGCGGACTTCGTACCGACGGTATTTGCAGACAACGTCAAGTGCAATATTCAATTTGGTAACTTTGATCGCACGACGAGCGAAGCCGACAAGGACGAATCTTACAATCCCGACTGGGCGCAATTTGAAGTGTGCGCGCACAAGTTTGTCAATATCGACGGCGATGACTACGGCTTTGCGCTTCTCAACAATTGCAAGTATGGACACAGAGCAAAAGAGGGATTCTTATCGCTTGCGCTGTTGCGTTCGCCTATCTTCCCCGATCCAACTTGCGACAGAGGCTCGCACTCGTTTAGCTACGCTATCTATCCGCATAAGGCAAAGTTTGAAGATACCGACCTTATGGCGAAGGGATATTGTTTCAACAACCCAATCGACGTAATCGAAGAGAATCTCAATATAGATACGCTCGTCAAATTCGACAGCAAGAATATCATAATAGAGACTATCAAAATTGCCGAAGACAACGAGGGTATTATCGTAAGAGCGTACGAAAGTCTCGGTCAAGAGGTCAAGAGTTATTTGGATATCAACTTCGACAACTCCTCAATCTATGAATGCGATATGCTTGAGAACAAAGAAAAGTTCGTCAAGGGCAAGACTTTTGAATTTGCTCCTTACGAAATCAAGACGATTTATATCAAGAAGTAGTATTAAAATTTGTGACAATAAAAACGCGGCGTTCCGATTGGACCGCCGCGTTTTTAATTAGGTGTAAACTACAAAATCTTTTGAGATTTGTATAATGCTGATTTATTTGCAGATTTCGGAAAGTTTAACCGGTCTGCCTTCTTCAAGAGACTTCTTTGCGGCAACTCCTATTACCACCGCTTGCAAACCGTCTTCTATACCTACGGGAACTTGTTTGTCATTGATGATACAATCGACGAATTGATTGATTTCGTTGACATAAGCTTGCATATATCTCTCCAAGAAGAATAGCAAAGGCTTCTCTGCCGTTACGCCGTTTGCATTGGAGATTACCGCATTGGATTCGCAATCGTTGGAGATTGCCACTTGACCGAGTTCGCCGAATGCTTCTGCTCTTTGATCGTATCCGTAAGTTGCTCTGCGGCAGTTGTCGATTACCGCTAAAGCTCCGCTCTTAAGTCTCAATGTGATAACTGCGGTGTCAATATCGCCCGCTTCGCCAATAGCCTTGTCTACCATTACTCCGCCCATAGCGAATACGCTTTCAACTTCTTCGCCCGACAAGTATCTTACCATATCAAAATCGTGTATCGTCATATCGAGGAAAATACCTCCGCTTACCTTTATGTAAGATACCGGTGGAGCGCCAGGATCGCGGGAACAAATCTTAAGCACGTTGAGCGCGCCAATCTTGCCTTGCTTGACAGCCTCTCTGACTGCCATAAAGTTGTGGTCGAAACGGCGGTTGAAACCTACTTGATATTTGACCTTGCTGCCTTGCAATGCCTTCTTAACTTCGTTTATCTTTGCAATATCGTGATCAACGGGCTTTTCGCAGAACACGTGCTTGCCAGCCTTGATTGCTTCGATTGAAATAGGCGCGTGTGTGTCGGTAGACGAACAAATAAGTACCGCGTCAATATCCTTGTCTTTAAGTATGTCGTGGTAATCTTTGGTAGTCTTCTCAACGCCCATACCTTTGAGCCACTTCTCTGTCTCATCGTTCATAAACGGGTCTGCAACAGTCTTTACCGTTGCGCCCTTTGCATAACACATAATTGATTCGCAGTGAACTTTACCAATTCTACCTGCTCCGATAATTCCTATATTTATCATAATTTACCTCAAATAAATTTACAATTCTATATCTAATCCCCACTCAAAGTATCACGCGAGTGCGGAGAGTGCTGTGATTTTCGCTTATATCAACTCTCATAATCTCACGCAAACGTGGAGATTGGTTTTATTTTTGCCCTAGCTAGGGCGAGCGATGGCGTAAGTGTACTTATCGTACACGTCGCCAGCCCGAGACCCGACGATCGGGCAAAAAGAGAGCTGATATACACGTTTGCTTAGATTGTTCCGTCCCAAGTCGAAACTTTCGTCGACTTCGCCTCGTGCTCGTCAAACCAGTGCGTAGTAACCGTCTTGCTGTCGGTATAGAACTTGAACGAATCTCTGCCGAGGCAGTGGAGATCGCCAAAGAACGAATACTTGTGACCGGTAAAGGAGAATACTCCTACAGGTACCGGAATACCTACATTGACGCCTACCATACCGCCGTGGGTATAGCGTACGAACTCTCTTGCGTAATATCCGTTTTGCGTATAGATTACAGATCCGTTGGCGAACGGATTAGAGTTCATTACCTCCAAACCTTCTTCAAAGTTCTTAACTCTCTTTATGCAAAGCACAGGTCCGAAGATTTCTCTTTGTCCTACGGTCATTTCCGGAGTTACGTTGTCAAGAATCGTTGGTCCGAGATAGAAACCGTTTTCAAATCCCTTAACCTTAGTATTTCTTCCGTCAAGCACCAACTTAGCGCCTTCGTCAATACCCTTTTGAATCCAAGCCTCTACGCTCTTCTTATGCTCTGCGCTGTATACCGGACCGAGATTGGTCGTCTTGTCGTATGCCGGTCCTACCTTGACGTTCTTAGCCAAAGCCACAAGCTTTTCTACGAGCTTATCTGCAATACTCTCTTGCGCAACGACTACAGGCAAAGCCATACATCTCTCGCCTGCGCAACCGTAAGAAGCGTTGATAATACCTGCGGCAGTTCTGTCCAAAGCCGCGTCTTCAAGTACGAGCGCATGGTTTTTAGCTTCGCAAAGACACTGTACTCTCTTGCCGTGCTTAGCCGCCGTCTCATAGATATATCTGCCGACGGTCGTAGAGCCTACGAAAGTTATACCGACAACCTTATTGTTGGATATAAGTTCTTGAGTATCGTTGCGGTCGCAGCTTACGATATTGAGTACTCCGTCGGGAAGTCCCGCTTCTTTATAGAGCTCTGCAATTCTCAAAGACGTCATCGGCGTTGCGCCTGCGACTTTAAGTACGATTGCGTTACCGCATGCGATACATACGGGAGCCATCCAACCCATTGGTATCATGGCGGGGAAATTGAATGGCGCAATGCCTACGAATACTCCCATTGCTTCTCTATAGAGCACCGTGTCATATCCTCTTGACGCGTCCATAAGGCTTTCGCCTTGCAAAAGCGACGGCATAGAACAAGCAAGTTCCGTTCCTTCTTTTGCTTTGAGAATATCGCCCTTGCTCTCTTCCCAATTCTTACCGTGCTCGGTTGCGCAAAGCTCGGTAAGCTCGTCCATATGTTCGATGAGCAGATCTCTTACCTTGTAGAGAATTTGAACTCTCTTGATTACGGGCACGTTAGACCACTTCTTGTAAGCCTCGTGCGCATTGTCTATTACTTTGCTGACTTCTGCCGTCGTACAACGTGGCATTTGAGCAATCTGCTCGCCCGTAGACGGATTGAAAACGGGATAGAACTTATCCGTTGTCGATTGAACAAACTCGTTGTTGGTAAAATATCCGAGTGTCTTTATTGCCATTTGTATATCCTCCTAATTAAAACCTATTAAATTTTTGCTACGTCTTTTATGTACTTTCTCGCTTTAAGCGCATACTCAAACGGATTTGCTTTTGCGGGATCTTGCTCCGCTTCGACAATCATCCACCCCTGATAGTTTGCCCTGTCAAGTATATCGAATATAGGCGCAAAATCTATGCAACCGTCGCCCGGTACTGTAAACGCGCCTTCTCTCACGCCTTGCAAGAATGAGAGTTTTTGTTCCTTGACTTTCTTTACCACATCGGGGCGAATATCCTTGAGGTGGACGTGCTTTACTCTGTCCGCGTACTTGTTAAGCACTGCAAGATAATCCTGTCCGCAATACGCTAAGTGTCCGCTGTCAAAGAGCAACGAGAATTTATCTTTGTCAGTCATATCCATCATTTTGTCGACTTCTTCAGCCGTCTGAACTACCGTGCCCATGTGATGATGATATACCAAAGATATGCCCATTGAATTAGCAATCTCGCCAAGTCTGTTCATACCCTTTGCAAACTTATCCCACTCCTTGTCATTCATCACATATTTGCAATCGAATACGGGAGTGTTCATCTGTCCCTGTATGCTATAGCTCTGCTCCGACGCGCCTATTCTCTTTGCGCCCATTGCTTTGAGGAAGTTGCATTGAGCTATAAAGTCTTTCTCCACTTCTTCCATTGGCTTAGTGAGTACGAAGGACGAAAACCATTGATTTGCAATGGAAAGTCCTCTCATATCCAAAGCCTTTTTGAGAACTGCCGTATCCTTGGGATACTTGTTGCCCACTTCGCAACCTTCAAAGCCTGCGAGCGCCATTTCGCTTACGCATTGCTCAAAGGTGTTTTCCGCTCCCAAATCGGGCATGTCGTCGTTTGTCCACGCTATAGGAGCAATACCTAATTTGATATTCTTCTTATCCATAATTCCACCTATATGAATTTTAATATTTTCTAGCTTTGTCGAGCATTGCTTTGCGCTCCTCCAAAGCTTCTTTTGCTTTTTTGCTTCTCGGCTCTTGAGTGCAACCTACGTGCCACCAGCCGTCGTAGCCGTGCGTCATAGACTTTGGCAATACCTTTATATCAATAAGCGTAGACGTCGTTTGTTTTAAACTGTCTGCTATTGCCTCTTCAAGCTCTTTTTCATTGCGTACGGTGTACGTTACAAAACCGTAACCCTTAGCGCTCATTGCGTAATCTATATTCAAGAACTTACCTTCTCTAATCGGCTTGTTACCGTCTCTGTATCTCAATTCCGTACAAAGCGAATCCACGCCCTGTCCCATCTGCAAATTGTTGATACAGCCGAATGAAGCGTTGTCAAAGAGAAGCACGTTCATCTTGATTCCCTCTTGAATTGCCGTAACCATTTCGCTGTGGAGCATCAGATAACTGCCGTCGCCTACCATTGCGTACACTTCCTTGTCGGGACGCGCCATCTTACTGCCTAGACAGCCTGCAATCTCATAGCCCATACATGAATAACCGTATTCCATATTGTAGCTATCCTTTTCGTCGGTAGTCCACATTCTCTGCAAATCTCCCGGGAGACTTCCGGCAGAGCCAACAATTATTGCATCCTTTGGAATACAACGTCTTATCACGCCGATAGCCGTAGTCTGCGCCATTGCTCCGCCGTGCTGCTTTATGAAGTTATCCACGACGTCGGGCATACGCTCGTCTATCTCCGACTTGTAATCCTTGTCGACGTATATATGCGTAAGTCTGTCCATTTCTTTATCCCAAGCATTCTTTGCGGCTGCAATTTGCGTGGTATATCCGCTCTTGTAATCTCCAAGCAATTCGTCAAGAGCAAGTATTCCTGCCTTAGCGTCGCCCACCGCCTTGATTGCGTCGAGTTTTGACGCGTGGAACGGCGACATATTCAACGTGACGACTTGCTTATTCGCATAAAGCGACTTCGACGCAGTTGTGAAGTCGGTAAATCTCGTACCTACTGCAATTATCAAATCACAATCTTTTGCCAAGGTATTTGCGCTTGAATTACCAGTTACGCCAAGTCCGCCGACGTTGAGTGGGTGCGACGACTTGATTGCGCTCTTACCCGCTTGCGTTTCGCAGAAAGGTATATTGTGCTTTTCGCAGAAGCTTGCGACAGTTTCGCCGGCTTCGCTATACTTTACTCCGCCGCCCACGATAAGCAACGGTTTCTTACTCTTCTTGATTGCCTGCGCCAAATCGTCAAGTTCTTCTTTGACGGGAATTGGGCGAGTGATTCTATGCACTCTCTTTTGGAGAAAATCTATCGGGAAATCGTATGCCTCTCCCTGCACGTCTTGAGGCATTGCAATAGCAACCGCGCCCGTATGCGCCGGATCGAGCAAGGCTCTCATTGCGTTGAGCATTGCGCTCATAAGCATCTCGGGACGGGATACTCTGTCAAAATATCTTGTCACAGCCTTAAATGCGTCGTTTGTAGTAATGCCCGCATTATAAGGTTGTTCTATCTGTTGAAGTACCGGGTCGGGTTGACGGGTCGCAAAGGTATCGCCCATAAAGAGCAAGAGCGGTATATTGTTTGCCGTTGCCGTACCTGCCGCCGTAACCATATTCGCAGCGCCCGGTCCGATTGACGATACGCAAGGCAATATTTTACGTCTGTTGTTTTGCTTTGCATACGCAGTAGCGACTTGCGCCATACCTTGCTCGTTTTTGCCTTGATATACTTTCAAAGAGTGCTTGCCCATTGACAAAGCTTCGCCTATACCCAGTACGCAACCGTGTCCGAATATCGTAAAAAATCCCTCGACCAACTTGGTCTCCTGCCCATCAAAACTGACGTACTGATTGTCCAAAAATCTTACGACGGCTTCGCCAACGCTCATTCTTTCGGTCTTCATATTCCCTCCTTACTTCTCCCAATACTCATATCTTGAGTCAACTATTCTCGTCTTGTCCCACGGATTACCGTCAAGGTGTCTGATCATCCAACAACAATACATAGGATACCCCGGAGCTGTAACTTGAACGTGCGTCTTTCCGCCGGGGAAACAACCTACGCTTCCGTCTACGATAGTATGCGGCTCAAACTGACCTATAAAGCATGCGCCGAAAGCCTCGGGAGTGGGCATCTTGTAATAATATACTTCGGGTTGCGGATGGGAATGAGGGAGATAACTCCACCATCTGCCCTGTCTTGCAATGACTTCGCCGACGACAAGATTTGAGTATGGCGCATTTGAATAATCAAACACGGTATTGACGTCTCTGACGGCGGTGTTTTCCCAAAGTCCCTCGCACGACACGCTTCTTTGCACGTCCTTTTTGTCATAGAACTTCGCAGGAAACTCTCTCTCATTTGTCGTAGCAAGATAAATTATTTCGCTGTCTTCAAAAGCTTTGACGGTAATAGTGTTGCCCTTGCAAACGTGCATAGTGATAGGCATATCTTCATATACGTCTTTTCTTGCGCCGCTACCCACTAGATTTCCGCATTTCATCTCAACCGAGCCTTCGGTGAGAAGCACGCACATCTCTTTGTCCTTTTCGTTATAAGTTACGCTCTTGCCCTTGGCAATCTTGACGACGAGGATATCCATAAGCATATCGCTGTTTACGCCGTCCATTTGCGTAAGAGTCTTTACCCCATTGCTATCAAATTCAGGATAATTAAAAGCCATATATTCCCCCTTTAACCTCTTGCAATCATATCGCCGAATTGTTTTTTCTCTTCTGCGATAAACTTCTCAAGTTCTGCAACCGTCGGCATAAATTCAGAGCAACCGTGCGCCGAAACAAGCATCGAAGCGGATGCCGAGCCCAACTCGAGACAATCCATAATATCCTTGCCCTCAAACATGCCGTACATGAATGCCGATCCGTAACCGTCTCCGCCGCCAAACGACTTAAACGCTTCGACAGGGAAAGGCTTGATATTGTATTTCTTGCCGTCTGAGGTATGCGCCGTGCTACCCTTTTTGCCATGCTTGATAATGACTATCTTGGCTTTCTTGCCAAACCAATACTTTGCAGTCTCTTCGTCGTTCATATCGGGAGCAAAAATTGCTTGCGTCAAATCATACTCTTCGCGAGATCCCATGATTATGTCGGCGTGTTCCGCAACTGCTGTATAATATACCGCAATCTCGTCGTTACTCTTCCAATTATATGCGCGATAATCTATATCGAATATAATCTTGACGTTGTTCTTCTCTGCGAGTTGCATTGCTTTGAGACAAGCCTCTCTCGACGGGCTTTGCGCAAGCGCCGTACCCGAAATCAAAAGCGCCTTTGCGCTTGCGATATACTCTTCGTCTACTTCCGACGGGTCAAGCATAAGGTCGGCCACTCCGTCTCTATACATGAGAATACTGCTCTCCGACGGCGAAAGAATCTCCGTAAACGTCAAACCGAGTTTTTCTCCGTTTTTAGCGCGTACCACTCTCGATACGTCTATGCCTTCTTTTGCAAAGAAGTCCGTAACGTAATCGCCGAATTGGTCGTCGGATACCTTGCCGATAAATCCAACCTTCTTGCCAAGTCTTGCCAATCCGACTGCAACGTTGGCAGGCGAGCCGCCGAGATATTTGCGGTATTGCTGACTTTGAGACAACGGCTTGAAGTAATCAAGCGGATTGAAGTCTATTGCTATTCTACCAACCAAAATCAAATCGAATTTTCTGTCTTTTTCAAAAGTAACGTATTGCATTGTCTACCTCTTTTTGTTTTATGTCAAAGTATAATACTTTATTTGATTTCTGTTTTCGTTTTATGCGCCTAAGCGGCGTGAGAACTTATCTTGTAGTTCAATCGGGCTGACACAACTTGATTATGCCCATTGCGACGTCTTGCACGGCTTTGATAGCGTAAGGCAAATATGTCTTGGGGTCGTAAGTCGCTTCCTTGCTTACCAAGCCTTCTTTAAGTCCCTTAGTAAACGCTTGTCTCAAATGCGTAGCGAAGTTTATCTTGCTTATACCCGCTTTTATACAATTCCTGATTACTTCGTCGGAAAGTCCGCTTGCGCCGTGAAGCACCAAAGGAATATCCACAACGTCTGCAATCTCTTTTATTCTGTCGATTGCAATATGCGGCGTGCCTTTATATACTCCGTGCGCAGTGCCTACGCCTATTGCTAAACTGTCAACTCCAGTCAGTTCTACGAATTTGACCGCCTCGTCTACTTCGGTATATTTAATCTGCCCCTCGGTCTCTTCTTTACCGCCTATAGTGCCGAGTTCCGCTTCGACGCATACTCCGCTTGCGTGAGCCATATCGACAACTTGCTTTGTCAATTGAACGTTCTTGTCAAATTCAAGCATAGAACCGTCAATCATCACGGACGTATATCCCGCGTCAATACAGTCCCTGCATACTTGCAAATCTCCGCCGTGGTCAAGATGAATCGCTATGTCCGCGCCGCCCTTGTAATTTGCTTTGACAAGAGAAGAATATGTGGCAATGCCTCCGTATTTCAACGTACGCGGAATAGTCTGAATAATAATTGGTTTGGATAAAATACTCGTGGCGTTAAGCACGCCCAAAACGCTTTCTAGATTGTCTACGTTAAAAGCAGGGACGGCATAGCCATCCTTCTTTGCCTTTATCAACAACTCGCTGCCCCTAACAATCATATTTGATTTCTCCCAAAATCATATTTATACTGATATTATACTATTACCGCAATCTCTTGTCAATATCTAATTTAAAAATTTTTACCAAATTCGCCATAAAATTATGCTGCAGAAAAATTGTAAAAATTGCTTGTTTTTTACTAATAATAGGCAAAAACCTACCATTTTTGCCTTATTTAACGTATTTTATGGATAATTTTGACATTTTGAAATTGCCAAATCGTCCATATTTTTTTATATCGTCCATAAATAGGAACGCAAATTACTTTATTTGTCCAAACAAACAAAATAAATATGCGACGCAAAAGCGTCGCATATTAAATTTTAATCATCTTCATGTCATTATTATCGACATTTACGTCGATGATATGAGATTACTTTTTGCAATACTTAGCTTGGAAAGTATCATCGTCGGCAACGAGGTACATAATACCCTCTATCAAACCAATGATAGATGGAATACCAGTCCAGCAGAAAACCAAATAAAGGATTCCCATGCCAATCTTGCCCAAATAGAACTTGTGTACTCCAATGCCGCCAAGCAAAATTGCAAGAATACCTGCAACAACCTTACTCTTCATAAAACACCTCCGTAATATTCAAACATTACTGTTTGTTGTGATAATCATATTCTAATTTACTATATGCCCTTTGTCAAGCCTTTTGCTGTAATATTCTTAAAAATTATTGAAAATATTTATATACCCCTAATTCCAAAATTCGACCGCCAACTTGTAGCGAAATATAATTTAATATAATATTAATCTATCTTTTGGATAAAAATATACGACGCTTTTGCGTCGCATATTAATTAAACCATATTGATATTGTCATCATCTACGTCCATATCGTCTAAAGGCGTTTCGTCAATATGACTATCCTCAATCTTGTCGTACTCGCCTGCGCTTTCCTTCACAGCCACACTCGGCGGCATACCGCAATACTTGACCTGGAAAGTCTCCTCGTCCGTGACTAAATACGTAATACCCTCTATCAAGCCTACGATCGCCGGAATACCCGTCCAGCAGAATAGCAAATAAACAATACCCCAACCAATCTTACCCAAATAGAACTTGTGTATTCCCAAGTCGCCAAGCAAAATCGCAAGAATACCTGCAACAACTTTATTTTTCATAAAATACCTCCATTGCAATCAAAATTATAAGATTTTATTTCAATCTAATTATCTTGATTTACTTATATAGTATTATAAGAAAAAAGTTGATTTTTATACATTAGAGTCCTTTCCTAATGTGTACTAGCCTTCCGTGTTCCCTCGCAACGGCAAAGTACATAATAGCATTTATCACGTCTTTTGGTTCTAAGAGTTCTCTAGTATTTATTTTTGTTTTATGAAGTTTTGCAATCAACGGTGTATTTACTTTCTCGGGTATCACGGCATTCAAATATACGTCGTTTGTTGCCAACACTCTTGCTTGCGATTCGACAATACTATTCAATGCCGATTTCGCAGCCGAATAATTTGTCAAATTTTCTCTTCCTTTTGTCGAAGAAGAACTACTCAATAATACGAGATTTATTTTTTGATTTAAAGTCTTTGCATACTCTATTAAAATTTCATTTGCTTTAACGTTGACGGCAAATATCTCATCAAATGTATTTGATAATCCGTCATTATCGTCATAATATACTGCAGCCGCATTTATTATCGCATCGGGGACGAAATTCCCGCAATAATCTTTCAACTTGTCCACAGTAATTGTTTTCAAATCCAAATCTTTATGAGACGGAGATTTAAAGTCTATATTTTTTTGTATTAAAAACTCCTTAATTGCCAAGCCAATTCCGCCCGATCCTCCAAGCAAAAGTACTTTGTGCGGAATATCTGCGCTTAAAAACAACTCATTATGATTGACGCTATAGTAATTTAATCTCATTAATTGCTCTGCAATAAAAAGATCTTCGGGATACGTAATTTTCATATTAAAAACGTCAGACTTGACAGTTTTGATTTTTTTACTGTCCACCTGACTTACAATTGCCAAAACGTCACTATTCGCATTAAAATTGATAAGCTTATCAAATCTAAATCCTTCGGGAGACTGAATCAACTTATATTCGGTTCTTTTAACACCACCATAGTTATTGTCGACCAAAGCATCATTTATTTCATCGGCAGTAACCACCGCGTCGTACTCGTCCAATTGGCAAATTATATCGCTAAATCTGCTTGCATTGACAAGCGGCCTCACGCTGTCGTGGAAAACTACTTTACTGCAATCGTAATTTTGCTTAATAAACTTTATTGCATTGCTTATAGATATATTTCTTGTTTCCCCACCTTGTATACATTTGACATTATATTTATTAGCAATATATTGCGCCTTAAATTCTTCGTCGTCAACAACAAGTAAAACTTCATCTATATCATCGCATACTTTCATTGCTTTTATACTATATCCCACCACTTCGACACCGTTTAGTTTAAGATACTGCTTATGCATATAACCGCCGAATCTCTTGCTATCGCCTGCCGCTAATATTACTCCTATGTTCATCTCTTTCTCCTATTTATTGCTTCAAAAACTGCGAGATATACTCCAAGTCACCTTGATAGGTTATCTTGAAATTCTGTTTCATTCCAAAGTTTTGATATATCTTATCGGCTTTGGGCATAAACTGACACAATGCCGTGTTCTCCGAGTTCTTATCAAAGTTTTGACAAAAAATATCGAATTTGAACGCCTCGGGAGTCTGTATCAAGTAATAATCTTCTCTATTGACGTACAACTCGCCATATCGGCCCAAACTATCCACTATCTTTTGCGTAGTAATTACACAATCGTATTCGTCAAGTTTTTGCATACAAGAATTAATGTATTGCGCCTTTATCAAAGGCCTTGCCGAATCCAAAAAGATAATTTTATCGCAACTATATTTACTTTTTATGTATTCCAAAGCATTATCAACAGATAAATTCCTACTTTCTCCGCCGTCGCATACTTCCACTTTATATTGATTGCTTATCCTCTCTTGATATGCTTTATCACATACCACTAGCACCTTATCTATGCTTGCGCATTTCTTTGCCTCATTGATAGAGAAACTTATAACTTCTTTATTCCCAATAAAACAATACTGTTTGGGAATGTTACCGCCGTAGCGACTTCCCACTCCTCCTGCCAATACTACTGCTATATTCATTTCTATTTCTCTCCCACATCTTGTTTTGCCTTTTGTTCGGCAATATACTGTTTATATGGCTTATCAAAATCTACGTAGTATATAGAATGTCCGACGCGCTTTTCGGGCGGCGGCGGAGTCATATAATCCCCATATATATTTGACAAATACTTATCGTATTGCTCGACTCCGTATAGTTGAATATTTTCAAAATTATAAAGTTGCGGTGTCCCTAAATATGTTAACGGAACTATCTCTTTGGCTCCCCAAACACCAAAAATATTTGTAACATATTTAGTATCAATATTTTTATACTTTTTCACTAACTTGAAAGGCCATTCAAACCATTTATTTGTTTTAGGTAACAGCCCAAGAAATTTTGATATAACTGTTCGGGACCAACTTTTCCGTTCGCCTTTAATAAAAATACCGCTCAATATTCTTTTTCTTCTATGACTCTTTTTCGATAAAGCCACGGCATGATTATAATCATTGCCTATATTGTCAATTGGGAAAATATCTATAAATACTCCGCCGATAAATTTTGTATCTTGCGAGACTTCAATATAGGTAGTCCTTTCATCATACATCTTGCAAAAACCATACTTATAGTTTTTATCAAACATATGAAAATTAAAAGAGTAATTCTTATCAAGCTTATCCCTTAATGAAATTAACTTCTCGTAATCTTTGCGCAGCATACCAAAATCCATATCGTCGTCCCACGGTATAAAACCTTTATGTCTTATTGCACCGAGAAGTGTTCCCCCCAACATATAATATTTTATATCGTTTTCTACGCAAAAGTTGTGAAACACCTTTGCCATTTCCAATAGCTTATCTTGAATAACTTTAATCTCTTCCATCCGTTTTGCTTTCTCCTTCCGTTTTCGCAATTTCTTGATTATCTTCCGCGACTGTTTGTTCCGCAATCTTTTCCTGTCCGCCGTTTTTCTTTGCCTTAATTGCATTTAATAACGTCTTTATCAATGCGATCAAATCTTTTAGACGAATAGATATTACCGCCAAACAAATTATTGCCTGTATTCCATAGAAAATAAGAGGTTTAGCGTTTTTATTATACATTATAAAGAGCGCTTGCGCAAGTATTAACCCCAAAGCAATTATCTCTTTAACCCAATTTATTTTAATCATCGAGTATTTTCTTGAATTGAAGATTCTTATCATTGCCAATACGAAATATCCAATCATTGCCGCAAAATAAGCGCCTCCGATACCTATAAACGGCGCAAGCAACAAACAGCCGAGCGTATTAGAAACTGCGCCTGCAAGAGTCGACACCAAAACCATTTTGTTTTTCATCGCCGCTCCGTAATACGCTCCGAAGAAAGACGCGTAGCAACTCAAAATTGCGGTAAATATGCCTACTGCGGAATAATTCCAAGAATCGGCAAATTCTCCCTTAAGCAAGAATCTCGAAACAAACGGCAAAATCAACAACAGACATGTCGCCGCAATCTGCAGAAATGACGCATAATATTTAAATACGTTGGTATTGAATTGTCCCTTATCTTTATCATTGATGGATTGGACTGCAGAAATCGTCCAAGCCTGCAAAAATATAGTGCCGCATATATTTATCAGCGTTGCAATTCGTGAAGTTGCAATATAAAGTCCAGATTGGGCGCTACCGCAGAAATAAATTATGATATATCTGTTGACCACCTGAATAAACCACCAGCTAATGGCATTGGGAATCAAAGGTAATCCATAATTTAACATCTGTTTTAAAACCGATTTGTCAAACGCCTTAAAACTTATATTCTTATAGACTCCGCCGATAAAGAATAAAACCAACAAAGACGACGAGTACGCCAATAATAAAGACATCAGATAGCCGTACGTGCCCATGCGCTTCCAATAAACGAATATCGACGTTGCGCCGGCTAAAACAAGAGCTTGCAAAATACCGCTGGATGCAAAGGTCTTAATCTTACCCGTGCCTCTGACAAACTGCCCGAAAATATTTGACAAACTTACGCAAATATACACTGCTCCAAAACACAGACAAAGTCTGTAATCCAATTTTATTATCGCAAGAGCTGCACCCATAGCGACAAAAACAAAACCGCCTGCGGCAACCGCCAAAGTTGAAGATAATATAGATTTAGGAGACACGTCGTCTCTCATAGTAAATCTAAAGACAGCGTCTTGCAGACCAAGCGTAAATAACGGTATAATGAGTTCTACCAAACTGACCAAAGACTCCGCAGTGCCGTAATCTTCGGCAGTCATAGCCACCGTAATCAATGGCATGAGGAAAAACTGAATTGCCTTTACGCTCAAAGAACCGATGGCAAATATTAAAGTATTTTTGGTAAGTTGCTTATAATTTCCCATACTAGCTTCTCCTCAACTTTAGTCCCAAAACAAAAGTTATGCACTTAAAAATCAGAACTGCGCAAATAAAATACAAAAAGTTGGTAGCCGTCTCAAAAAGGCCGCTTCTAGGCAACGTAAATAAGTTGTATATTAAAAACAGCTTTATCGCTTTGCCTGTTACCGAATAAGACGACAAATCTATCCCCGACAATATCGCTATTACAATTCCTAAACCAAGTCCGCCAATGCAAACCCCAATAAATCCAAAAGCCAAATACAATTCTGCAATATACGAAGAACCCATTCCGTAACCGTTGCAATACAATTCGCTGTTGACCAAATAAGATATCCAATGCGAGAAAGAGTCGTGAGCGTTGACGTAATCTACGCCTTGCACAAATGATTCCGAACTGGCGCCGGTAGCAAGTTCAACTATTTTTCTTACCAAAACGTTGTCAAATAAAGCGTCTTTTACTGGATTAAGTAGATACACGATTCCGTCTTTAGGAAAATCTTCCGCCTTGTCAATAGTATTTGCAATAACCGAATCCGAGCCGCCTGTAGAAGTGAAAAAGCTTGAGAGCGCATCCAAGAATTCAAATTGCGATTCACTTGACGAACGGCTTCGCTCGACAAGCCAAAACAGTATGATAATCAATACTGCAAAGATCACAAGAAAAATAAAATACTTATTGGGCAACTTCTTTCTGTCAAATTTGTAATAACATATAAAATACCAGATAATAAACAGCAAAGCCTTTGCAAGCAATGCTCTTCGGCCGATCAACAGCTGCAATCCGCCCTCGACTATCAAAAACATTGTCAACAAAATCAATACTTGTTTCTTTGTAGGACGCGTGCCAAGATATAAAAATACCATACCGGTAAACAAGTAATTGCCGATTTTGATTATAGGATTTACGTCAACGTTTATTAAGTAACTGTCTGTATAAGAAACCGAGCTCTTTTCTCTTACTATCTTAAACTGCATATATACCGAACAAACAAAACAAATAAAAAGTAAAATCGTGAGGATCGTCTTGTAACTTACCAAACAACTTTGATTGCTTTTAACGGTAGATTCTTTAAGCGAAGTTTTTTTGCGTCTGCTCCAAACCAACTCTATTCCAAATCTATATCCGGCAAACAACATAAACAACGAGAAGTACATTATCCTTGTAAACACAAAATACTGAGACGGACTTAATTTTAAAAATACAAACGTCAAGAACTCGTCGTAGCCGCCGTTTTGAGCATATTTGAAAAGTTTTTGCCCCATTAGAAATAGCGCAAAACATAATATGTAAGCAAAAATAAGAAAGTGTTTATTGAAGCCTACCGACAAAAAGTAAAAAATAATCCCCACTAAAAGAACGTACGAATTGAAAAATAAGATTTCGTTGACGGAACTCGACATAGAAAAACTTTGTATGATACACAATATCACTTCCAAACAAAGCGACATAAATATAAGCACGTCCGGCATATTAACTCTTTTATTTTGTTTTGCTATGCTATTACTGAACGCCATACTACAAATTACTTAAAAGTATATCCTCAAATTTGACGGCGTAAGCCTTGTTGTCAAATCCAAGCTCCTCAACTTTGCGAGCACACTCCTCCCTATTTTTATTTTCGATTTCTAATATTGCCTGTTTCCACGCATTAATATCTTTAAGGCTTATCATCTTACAATCGTCAAACAATGCGACTTCGCCGGTAATCGTATCGGATATAATACACGGCAAGCCGCTTGCCTGCGCCTCTATTACAGCCACGGGATAGCCTTCGTTGAACGACGGAAGAATGTATACGTCGGCTCCGTTTATCAATCTATTTACGTCATTCCTGCTGCCAAGCATAATTACTCTATCTTGTAGATTGCATTTGGAAATATAGTTATTTACTTCTTCTCTCATATCGCCGTCGCCAACTAAAACAAGCTTGTACGCGCTTGGGAGAGTCGATATAAGATCAATCATAAAATGCGGATTCTTGACTTGAGTAATGCGCCCTACAGCAAATAAAGCCTTTTCTTCTTTTGCTATTCCCAACTCCTCTCTGACAACCGTACGCAAATCTTCGTTGAACTCAAACTTTTTAGTGTCTATTGTATTGAGCAACATATGGACTTTGTGTTTTGCCATATATCTTTTGCTATAAAAATAATCTGCGGATTTTTGAGAACATGCAATTGCAATATCTAGATTTTTATAGAATACTCTGCTTGTAAAAATCTCCCAAATTCTACTTATTATTCTTTTATACAACTTGCCTTCGCTTGCCGAACCGTGCGAGTGTGAAATGGTCTTGACTCCGTATTTTTTTGCCAACTTAAAAATCCCGACGTCTACTTTACTCGTATTGTTTATCCACACGTAATGGAATTGGTTGTTTGCGAAAATATTCTCCAACTCCTCGTTGTATTTTTTTATGCTTTTACCAAAGGGACAAATCTTCAACACCGGCACGTTCAACTTTTTTAAATCTTCTTCAAATAAAGAATCGTAAGTCAATAAGACAGTCGGCGCAAACTTTTGCCTGTCCATCTCTTTCAACATATTCAAAATTACGCTGCCGATTCCGCCTCTTCTTGGGCCGATACCGGAGATTAAAATATTTATCATTTCTTACCACCTATCAGCCAACGCTTTCTTTAATATTTTTTTTGCATTCTTTTCGCCTAAACACATTAGCATACAAATAGCTTTATACTTCAATTCTATATGTCTTGAAAAAATTATCCGCAAAGCGTTTTTCTTTATCTCTTTCGTATAGATAGATTCAAAATCAAAACCTTCCGCCGTTCCGTATACAACAGCTCTCGTCCAATATGCGACTACTCCTTTCCAATAATGGGCTTGTCCGTATTTTTTTGTTTTTTTATCAAGCTTTTCAATCATCTTTAATCTGTTGTCAAGCTCTCCTATACAACTGCTTTTCAGTTGACCGTTGGAAAGCGAATTTATATTCCGTCTATAATAGTAGCCGTTGTAATCGCTCATAACCAAAGACCCGCATTTTAATACGTAATCAAAAATAAAGATTTGATCTTCGCCAAGTTTTATATCGCAATCAAATCTCTGATTTTGCAAAATGCTCTTTTTGTACAAGTATCTTACTACGCAATACAGCCTGTTTTTTTGCATAATAAATTCCATGAGATTTTTTTGCTTAAATTTTATAATTTTATTCTTTTTCAACTGAGGCAAATCTTGCGAAAATTCAGCGTACTCGATTCCTGAAATATCGGCATTATACTTGACTATGTTGCTATACATCACTTGCAACATTTCTTTATCAATTATGTCATCCGAATCTACAAAAGCAATGTAATCGCCTTTTGCCATATCTATCCCTGCATTTCTTGCGCTGCTTAGACCGCCGTTTTCTTTGTGAATGCAGACTATTCTACCGTCTGTCAAAGCTAGCTCGTCGCAAATTGCGCCGCTATTGTCAGGGCTGCCGTCGTCTACCAAAATCAACTCAAAATCTTCAAAAGTCTGATTAAGAATACTCTCTACGCATTGATTGATATATTTCTCAACTTTGTATACGGGAACTATGACGGATATTTTCATTTGCCCCTCCTAAAACAAAACGGGCTTATCAATACGCCTTGCAGCGTGCCAAGACCGTATGCAAAGTGCAACAGAGGGAAAATAAACGGCAATACAAAGACTGCTCGCCATTCTTTATAGTCCTTGCAACTTTTCAACGTAAGCAGCACGTCTATGATAAAGTACAATCCGACGCCCGCGACAAATGGCAAGCAAAGCCACCAAGGAATTACCGGAACAAAGGATATGCCAAAGAGCACGGCGCACAAAATAGCCGCCATAACGAACAAAAGCGGTACGAAATGATAAAGCGAAAATATCTTTGGCGTCAAACGCATTGACGTTATGCCAATCCACTTCCCGTTGCCCCACTTTTGTTTGAGCATTCCTTTTAGGGTAGCTCTCGTCTGATACTCTGAAGATATTCTGTCAGACATACAAATATTATATCCGTGTTTGCGGATTCTGTAATGCAATTCGTTATCTTCGGAACGCAAAAGCTTTTCATTAAAAAGTCCAACGTTGTCAAATACCTCTCTTTTATAGCACGCATGCGCCACCGTCTTGACGTACTGCTTTTTGTCCGAACTCCTGTACGTCGCGACTCCGCTGCCGAACATTGAGTTCTCTGCCATTAGCAAAACCTTCTTGCCAAAGTTTTCGCCTTCGATGATATTGATGCGTCTGCCTCCGCAAACGCTCTCTCCACTAGCAATACACTCCACGTTTTCTCTCACGAAATTGTCGGGTATTATTGCATGAGCGTCAACGCGAATTATAAGTTCTCCAACCGAATTTTTTATCGCCACATTCCAACCCGACGGCTGAATTTTGCCGACGTTATCCAAAACCTTGATACCGTAATAGCCGTCCGTTTTTTCTGCAAATTCCTGCATCATAATCTTTGTGCTATCGGTTGAACCGCTGTCAACGAGCACGACTTCTATCTTCGAGTGATCGTAATCTTGCGCCAAAATATTGTCAAAAAGACGCCCTATATTTTGTTCTTCATTCAAAGCAATGACGCAAAGCGAAACGAGCGTATTGTTTTCCCGTTCCTGCGATTGCGCCTCTTCGTTGAACTCTTGTCCATTAATTGAATTTTGCATTTCGATTTGAGACATACTTTCCTTTGCTACTCTTTTATTACTTTTGCTATCGTCTTGAAGATAAGTCCTATATCGTAAAAGAAACCTGCTTTTTCGATATACTTGAGATTGAGTTCCAACTTGGCGGGCATAATCTCTTCGATATACTTTCTCTCGGGGTCTTCGTCGCCGTCGAGAAGGTCGTTTTCATTGCGAAATTCTATCGACGCAAGGTCGGTAATTCCCGGCTTGACGGAGAGCACTCTCAATTGTTCGTCGTTGTACATTGCGACGTACTTTGGCACTTCGGGACGCGGACCGACAAAACTCATCTTGCCCGACAACACGTTGAAAAGTTGAGGCAATTCGTCTATCTTAGTCTTGCGGATAAATTTGCCGACTTTGGTAATTCTGTTGTCTCCGTCGGTTGTGATTTGCATACCCTTTGCCTCTGCGTCTACTATCATAGACCTGAACTTCCAAATCTTAAAGGTCTTGCCGTGTTTACCCACTCTTTCCTGCTTAAAAAGTACTGGACCTTTGGACGAACACTTGATTGCTATAGCTATTATCAAAAACAGCCAAAGTAGCAATGATATGCCGAGGAGAGAAAAGAATATGTCAAAGCACCGTTTACAAAACCTATACACCGACAGCCTCCTTAAATTGGTCAATTATATATTGCACTTCTTCATCCGTCAAAAGAGTATGCAACGGCAACGTAATCTCGTTTCTGTACAAATCGTAAGCGTGGGGATAATCTTTGATATCAAATCCCAATTCTTTATATCCGCTGAACAATGGCAACGGCTTGTAATGCACGTTGGTAGCAATGCCTGCCTGCGCCATTTTGATAATTATCTCATTGCGTTTGTTTTCGTCTATACCTTTAACTCTCGTAATATACAAATGTCCGCTACTTGAACCGTCTTGAGTATAATGCGCGATAGACTTGATAGCCGTACCCTTGAATGCGCTGTCATACTTGGAGATTATCTCCTTGCGTCTTGCCAGCAAGCCCTCGTATCTCTTGAGCTGTACGAGTCCTAAAGACGCCATAATATCAGTCATATTGCATTTATATCCCAACATCTTGATATCATACTCCCAAGCGCCTGCCTTCATCTTGGAAAGCGCGTCTTTGGATTGACCGTGCAAACTGTCAAGAACCAATTGGGTATAGATATATTCGTTGTCCACTCCTTGAATATCTCTCCACGTTACCGCTCCGCCCTCCGCAGTCGTCAAGTTTTTAACCGCGTGGAAAGAAAATGACGTAAAGTCTGCTATCTCGCCGGACGTCTTCCCCCTTTGGATTGCGCCAAAAGAATGCGCGCCGTCTGCAATTATTGCAATTCTACCGATTGCCTTTTGAATATCGTTGGACGGTTTAAATATTCCCTTATTTTGATTTGCTATCTCAAAAAGGCTATCATAGTCTGCGATTACGCCTGCTATATCTACGCCTATTATTGCTTTGGTCTTATCGGTAACGGCTTTGCGCACGTTGTCTGCCGAGATATAAAAACTATCTTTGTCGGTATCCACAAGCACTATTTTCGCGCCGACGTGGTTAATTACGCTTGCGGAAGCCGTATAGGTGTACGCGCTCGTAATAACTTCGTCGCCCTCTCCAATACCCAAAAATCTCAAAATCAATTCCAACCCCGCAGTCGCGGAATTAAGACAAACCGCCTTTTGAGTATGGCAATACTCGGCGATAAGTTTTTCAAACTTTTTAGTCTTCGGTCCTGTCGTTATCCAACCCGACTTTAGAGTATCTACTACCTCGTCTATCTCTTCTTGAGTTATATCGGGTGGCGAAAATTTGATATTCATACGCACCTTCCCTTTTAAGTATTTATAATATTTATCTTATAAACATCTCCGAGCCCACGAGACTA
>CAMWQA010000013.1 GCA_947176265.1 uncultured Clostridia bacterium
GAAAATTTATGCCTTTTCACAGGCAGTCAGTAAAAGTATACTTTTTTTGGAAATTTACTATTATTTTATTATCTTTTATTAAAATAGAATATTACTTTGTTATTATTAGATTCTTTAAGACTACACTTCGCTTCGCTCAGAATGACAACAAAAGGATTTGAGATTTCTCCACTTCAGTCGAAATGACGAAAAAATTTATTGACAGATATTCCCTCCATATTGTATAATTCTATACGGTAAATATATTTGAAGGAGGTTATTCCTAATGGAATATTCACATGAAGTATTGAATATGTGCAAGGTTACCAAGGGTACTGACCACGGTCCTGCTCCTATTCCTGAAGAAGGCAAGTGGGTACAATCCAAGCAAATCAGCGATATCAGCGGTCTTACTCACGGTATCGGTTGGTGCGCTCCGCAACAAGGCGCTTGCAAATTGACACTCAACGTTAAAGAAGGTATCATCGAAGAAGCTTTGGTTGAGACCATCGGTTGTTCGGGTATGACCCACTCCGCAGCTATGGCGGCAGAAGTGCTCCCCGGAAAGACAATTCTCGAAGCTCTCAACACCGACCTCGTATGCGACGCTATCAACACCGCAATGAGAGAACTCTTCTTGCAAATCGTCTACGGACGTACGCAATCGGCTTTCTCCGAGAACGGTTTGCCTATCGGCGCAGGTCTTGAGGATCTCGGCAAGGGCTTGCGTTCGCAAGTAGGTACTATGTACTCCACCGGCGCAAAGGGCGTGAGATACCTTGAGATGGCAGAAGGTTACGTAACACATATCGGTCTTGACAAAGACAACCAAGTAATTGGATACGAATTCGTCAACCTCGGCAAAATGATGGAAGCAATCAAAGGCGGCATGTCCGCAAACGACGCTTTGGTTAAGTTCACCAACTGCTACGGCAGATATAAAGAAGCAGTCAAGGTCATCGACCCGAGAAAAGAATAAGGAGGTACATTATAATGGCAGTTACATTTGAAAGTTATTCAAGAAGAATTGACAAAATCACAAAGTGCCTCTCTGAATACGGCATTAAGTCTCTTGAGGAAGCAAAGCAAATTTGCACCGACAAGGGTATCGACGTCGAGGCTATTGTAAAAGGTATTCAACCTATCGCATTCGAGAATGCAGTATGGGCTTATACGGTTGGTTGCGCAATCGCAATCAAGAAAGGTTGCAAGAAGGCTGCTGACGCCGCTGAAGCAATCGGTATCGGCTTGCAAAGTTTCTGTATCCCCGGCTCTGTTGCAGAGCAAAGAAAAGTTGGTCTTGGACACGGCAACTTGGCAGCCATGCTCTTGAAAGAAGAGACCAAGTGCTTTGCTTTCCTTGCAGGTCACGAATCTTTTGCAGCCGCTGAAGGCGCAATCGGTATCGCTATGAAGGCTAACAAAGTAAGAAAAGAGCCTCTCCAAGTTATCCTCAACGGTCTTGGCAAGGACGCCGCAAAGATAATCAGCAGAATCAACGGATTTACTTACGTACAAACCAAGCTCGATTATTTCACGGGCGAACTTAAAGTAATCGACACAATCTCCTACTCCACCGGCGAGAGAAGCAAAGTAAGAGTTTACGGCGCTGACGACGTAGTAGAAGGCGTAGCTATAATGAAGCACGAGAAGGTTGACGTATCTATCACAGGTAACTCCACCAACCCGACTCGTTTCCAACACCCTGTTGCAGGCACTTATAAGAAAGAGTGCGTAGAGACCGGCAAGAAGTACTTCTCCGTTGCATCCGGCGGCGGTACTGGTCGTACGCTCCACCCAGACAACATGGCTGCAGGTCCTGCATCTTACGGTATGACGGACACAATGGGCAGAATGCACTCCGACGCTCAATTCGCAGGTTCTTCTTCAGTTCCTGCTCACGTAGAGATGATGGGGCTTATCGGTATGGGCAACAACCCAATGGTAGGCGCTTCCGTATCCTGCGCAGTTGCGGTAGAAGAAGCATTGAAGTAATTCAACTCAAATCAAACTAAACAAAAAGCGGTCTTTTTCAAGACCGCTTTTTTATACCAATGGAAACATTTATCTCTTTATTTCATTTACTAACGCATCAATATGAGCTGTTGAACTAACTCTGCAACCCGCTTTCCATATTGCGTTGGGCGCGCTGCTATGTAAATTGCTTCCGCTGTTTGACATTGGGCTGCTTGCCGACGTGCAAAACGGAATTATCGTCTTCCCCGAAAAATCATAGCTTTCAAGAAAAGTATAAATAATCTTCGGAGATTCTCCCCACCAAATAGGATATCCGAGAAATACTATATCGTACTCGTCCATATTCTCTACGCTGCCGCTGATTGCAGGACGCGCTTTGCTGTCGTTTTGCTCTTTTGACGTACGGCTGCTGCTATTGCCATAATTTAGATCGGCCGAAGTATAAGGCTCAACAGGCGTAATCCTATACAGCGCACCGCCTGTAGCAACCGCTATTTTTTCAGCAACGCCTTTTGTAGTGTTCGTTGCGGAAAAGTATGCGACAAGCGCTTTCCCATTCGTACCCTCAGGTATTTTATCTTTTGCCTCATCGTCCGTACAACCTGCAAAACCAAAGCACGCGCAAAACATTGTAACAACTCCAAGTATTGCCGAGATGATAGTTTTCTTTTTCATAATACAAAACTCCTTTTATAAAAAAATAAGTGTGGAAAAACCTTTTTGGTCTTTACACACTTATTATAATTGAATTATACAGCTATGTAAAATACTTATTTTTTATCGTTTATCATAACTGATTTGCATTTAACAAACTCTATAAACTTCAACACGCATCCCGACACAATTTGATTTTTCTTCCATACAAGCACGCTTGTCTGTTCTATTTTGGGATAGAGCGGACGGAAGTTTAATTCGGGATGATTGTAAAGTTGTACCGCTCCGTCTATCGTTACGGCGCACCCCATACCTTTGGATACTAACATTGCCGCATTATACAAAAGCAAAAGATTTACGGTAAGATAAATATTCTTACTGCTGTAAAGATCTCCAAACCAAGATGCGAACAGCGAATGATTAACAGCGCGATTACTCATAAATATTTTACTATCTTTCAAATCTTCCGCCGTAACATATTCATTTTTACACAAAGGACATTTCGACGGAACAATGACTCCCCACGTGTCTTTGACTGGCAAACGGATAAACTCGTATTTTGAAAAATCGGTAGGTTCGAGCAAAATGCCTATATCGAGCAAACCCTTATCGAGTTGTTCTTTCGTTCCGTCCGCATTGCCAGAAATTATTTCAAATCTCACGTCGGGGTATTCTTCCCTAAACTCTTGTATCAAATCTGCTAAATACGAGCTCGCCGACGATTCTCCCATTCCAATTGATATTACGCCGCTTAAAGAAGTAAGTCCTCTTGCAAATTCCTGTTCGGTCTTTTCCGTTAAGTTAATAATTTTCTGCGCCTTTTGGCGAAGATACAATCCCTCGTCCGTAAGCGTTATATTTCGTTTACCGCGTATAAAAAGCTTTGCTCCTAGTTCTTCTTCAAGTTGCATAAGCTGACGGGATAAAGCCGGTTGAGATATATGCAGTATATCCGCCGCCTTAGTAATGTTTTGTTCTCTCGCTACTATAAGAAAGTATTTCAATACCCTGTTTTCCATAAATGCCCCTATCGTATGGTACTGCCTTTATTATGCAATTAGATTATAACATAAAAAGCGCGGAATGACAATCGCTCCGCGCCGTAATATAAGTTAAAAATTTTTACTTAAGATTTTTCCCCATCAAATACGCTTGTTCGTAGTAATGCTTTTGGATTCGCTCATACCGCATTGCTATCCGTTTTTATTTGTGATTAAACTGCATTACTCCAACGAGTTTATGCGGGACATAGTTTTCTTCCAAGTACGCTATCTCCTCTGTTGTAAGTTTAACTCCAACTGCCTTGACCGCGTCTTCTACATGCTTAACCTTAGTAGCCCCTACTATCGGCGAAGTTACTTTCGTAAGCAACCAGCCAAGCGCAATTTGAGTTCTCGTCAGCCCCTTCTTTTCGGCGAGTTCGGCAACTCTTGAAATAATTATACTGTCTTGCTCTTTCGTGGAATCGTACTTGCTTTTAGCAACCGCGTCAGTCGTCTGCCGTTTTGTAATTTCGTCTGCCGGCTTTACAAGTCTACCCGATGCAAGCGGACTGTAAGGCGTGAGCGCTATCCCGTTTTCTTCACAGCACGGAAACATTTCACGTTCTTCTTCTCTAAATAAAAGGTTGTAATGTCCTTGCGCCGATACGAACTTTGCCCAACCGTTACGCTCTGCGATAGCGTTAGCTTTTTCGAGTTGCCATGCGTAACAGTTGGATATTCCTATTGCCCTTACCTTGCCTTGTTTAACGGCAACGTTTAAGCCTTCCATTATTTCTTCTATGGGCGTATGGTAGTCCCACATGTGGCAAATATATAGGTCAACGTAGTCCGTTCCCAATCTCTTTAAGCTATTATCAAGACAGTCTGCAACGTGATTTTGTCCACTTACGCCGTTTGCAATTTCTTCTTCCGTTCTCGGCAGAAATTTCGTTGCAATTATCGCGTTTTGTCTTGCGGTCAAATCTTTGATAGCTTTGCCAAGATATTCTTCACTTGTGCCGCCTGCATATCCCATTGCGGTATCAAAAAAGTTAATTCCGTTATTAAGCGCCGCCTTTATAATTTCTTTTGAACGCTCTTCATCGAGCGTCCATGCGTGATGACCGAGATTTGCATTTCCAAATCCCATACATCCCAAACAAATACGCGATACGTTCAAATCCGAATTTCCAAGTTTTATATATTCCATAAAATTCTCCTACTGTTTTTATTGTATCATTCTCTTCTTTCCAATGTCTAATACTTATTTTACATGATTTATCATAACCTCATTGCATATCAAATAATATTTTAACATACGCGTAAACGCTACAATACAAAAATTGAGAAAAATGAAGAAAAACCGAGGAAAAGACGTGAGAAGAACTGAGATTAATTTTTGTGAAAAAAATATATAATTTTGTCGAAAAAACGCGAAAATTGTAAAATCGCTTATTTGTATGGAGGATAAAAATGCAAAACAACATGTCTGCAACAGAAGTATTGACGTACTTAATTAGCTTACTCGAAATCAACTTGTCCGAACTCTCTACCGCCGAACATAAAAACGAATACGTTTTGGGCAGTTGGGAAGCAAGCATAGAATGTCTCGAAATTATCAGCGCTTGGGAACGGGCAAAAGAATACGGTTTGAATTACGATCCCCAAATGAAATTCAGTATTAAATAAAATATTATCCGTTGGTACCGTCGCGCAAATTTTGTAAATCTATACCAATAATGCGTTGAATGACAATTTCCTTACGCGCGGCGCAAGCTGCAACTACACTTTCACGTAGAGTCCGCACAACAAACGAGTGACTCTCGTCGAACGTAACCGTAATAGATTTTGTATATCCGTGAATTGGCGGAGCTTCGTCAAGCGTAAAACTTGCGTTGTACTTTGCCAAAATTTCAAATACGGTAAAAAGACCTATCCCGCTGCCGCCCACGCCTGCGCGGGTAGTAACTTGTTCTAACCCGAGCTTGGCAAGTACTTCTTCGTCAAACGGTTCTCCGCTGTCGTAAATACAAATAAGCGGCTTATGATTAGCCGTTGCGCTAAGCTCTACGCGCGCTCTCGCATTTGGCGAGCCAAGCGCAGAATTTATAGCGTTGTCGCATAGATAACTGAGCAAAATATGTATATCCTCTTTAAGTATCTTGCTATCGGAAAACCAATTTTTAACGTCTGCGGAAATTGTTGTGCTTACTTTCAAGTTTTTACGTTCCGCCGCGGTATACAACTGAATTATAGGCACGTCGATTACACTTTCGCCAATTTGCGGAATATTTTGCAAAGCGCACTTTTCGTTTGCGAGATTCATTTCGTGCAAAACGCGTTGCAACATATTCTTAGCGTCGCCTTCTGCAATAAGGGCGCAACCCGGCAAGACTTTGTTTAGATAGTGAAAAAGCTTTGAGTATACGGCTAATTGAAGTTCGTTTTCGGCTGCGCTTAATTTATACTCTTCAAAGGAATTTTCCAAGCGCTCGACGTTTTGTTTTTCAATAGCTTCGCGATAGGTGTACGTAATATTCTTACGCCACCAAACAATAAGTAGCAGACCGCATAATGCAATGACGAGAATAACGACATTAATCCAATATTCTCTTATTTCTTTTGTATATATCAGCGTCATAGTGAAAATGCAAACTACGCTTACGTACAATAAAATATCAAATGTCGCATTTTTACTTTTTGCATAGATACCGCTCCGCAATCTTTTAATCTTAAACAAAAGAAAGGTAAACGCACTTTGAATTAAACTAATTGATAACTGCGCTATAATATTTCTTAATGCAAGGTCATCTATAAAAGAAATAAGAGCTGCAATTGGTGTGGAAATTAAAAAAGCTAAAATGTAAATTACAATAGACAGTCCCAGCGCAATCGTGCCTACCGTGACCGTTTCGTAAAAAGATTTTCTAAACCGCAAAAATAGAAACGCAATGCTGAATATTAACAAGCCTATCGGTACGAGCATCTTTACGTATACCGTCACGAAATACAAAACCGCGGATAAACCTACAAAGAGCATAATATCCAATAAGTCCAAAACTTTCAACTTTACGCGTAACAGTTTGGTATAAGCGTACAACATGCAAATAAATATTGGAGTGTATTTGATCAATGCTAAAATAAATTCGTTCATAAACGTAGTATACCACAATATAAGTCATAATTCGACAATACTTACCAAATTTTTACAAGCGTTCTTTTTTATACTCAAAGAAAAAAAAGGAGGGCGCTCACGTATGGTAAAATGGTTTAAAGAATTTTGGAGCTGGTACACATCTCTTTTGCGTATATAATCCAAAAAAAGCGGGTCGCAAATTGCAACCCGCTTTACTTTATACTTGTACTTTATTTGTTAAGATAATTTATTAGTTTTTGCTTATAGTAAATTACGAACTCAAGAATGGTAGGCTCGGTTTTATCTTTGCGCAACACTGCAGTATAATACTTCTGCAAGTTATTTATATCTGCGTTAGTCCAAGTATTCTTAATTGCGTATTTCATTGCGTTGGTCACGCTGTCTTCCTTTTTGCCGGTCTTCTCGCCTATCGCTTTTGCCCAATTTCCATTTTCGCCATTTGCCGCCATTATAACTGCGTCAACCAAGTAATTGTAACCTTTATTCTTAACGCTTACGCCTAGTTTGTTAAACTCGTCTTGCATAAAGTCGCGCATTTTGTTTTGCAATTGGTCTTCTGTAAGCGTTGCTAGCGCCTCTTCTTCGCAGCCCAAAATTTCCGGCATAACCAAAAGCAGATGATTGATAACCGTCTTTGGCGAATAACCTTTTTGCCACTTTGCAAACGCGTAATCCGCGCCCATCTTCTTTGCGCTCTTCCCCGCAACTTTACTCGTGCTGTTGGTGTTGACGATTATGTACGGCTTACGGCAAAGAACGGTAGATTGCAGTTTGCTCAAAAGGTCAAGTCCGTCGCCCATGCCGTCCTGCAGTTCCAGATCCAATATTACCGCATGCGGGTTGTGAGAGCGTATAAAGGCGAGCGCAGCGTCCGAAGATTTCAAAGCGCCTGCGAGGCAAAGTCTATCTGATTTAGCGTTGATCTCTGCAATCAAAGCGTCGCTATCGTTTTCGTCGTCTTCGACAATAAGTACGTTGAGTTTATTTGTCATAAGTACTCCCGTTATTTAACCGCGTTTAAAATTGATTTGTAATTATCTAAATTTTCAATTACGTCAAGCGTAGCGCGCTCTGCGCCCTTATCTTCCGCCGCAGCAAAACTGCCGTCTTGATTTATAGTTGCGCCAATGGCTTTTAGAGAATTGTCCAAATAATAGTTGTTGCCTATATGATAATACTCGTTGTTACCCACCGTATAGGAATTACTCTCATAAACGTTTGCGCCGTACGCGCCGACGATATTACCGAAATAAGTAATATTTGACTTGCATTCCCCTATAAAGTAACAGTTGCTGATTGCCCCGCCGAAGTACGTCACGGTATCTTCCACTTCGTGCGACGATTCGCGCACGCAGCCCGCAATACCTCCTGCGTTGGCAGGAGAGCCGTCTGTCGTCGTAACGTTGATTTTGCATTGACTTATGCAGAATTCAGCCGTTCCGCCGCGAATTGCAGAATTATAATTTACGATGGCTTCGCTGAAACCGAATATGCCGCCCGCGTACACCTTCTTCGCTTTGACGGTAACTTCCCCGCTTGAAATGCAATACAGAAACTGAGCTCTCGAATGCGCTGATATTCCGCCGACATTAGCTTCGCCGTTGCCTGTCGCGGACACCGCCCCCGTATTCTTAGATTTGTATATATATCCGTAAGCCATTGCCGTGATTCCGCCCGCAAATATGTCGCAGCCGTTGTCAGCCTTGGCAGTTATTGCGCCGCCGTTATTACAGCTCTCCATTCCGTTGCTAGACGATACGCACACGCCTGCCGCATAAGCGTTACGGTAATCAGCGCGGCACTCGACGTTGCCAAAGTTGGAGCAATTTACGATAGAAGGAGTCACTGAACTCCTATTCAAATACGCAACGCCCACAGCCGTGGCCGCAGAATCGTATCCTTCTTGCATTTCAAACTTTCCGCAAGTGGATACCGACAAAATACTGCCCTTGTTTTGGCAATTCTCCATTGCGTAAGCGTTGGTCAAGACTATACCGCTTACGATTGGATTCCACCCTGTATCGGCAGAGACTTGCGAAAGCTTAGCTTCGTTGACGTTGCCCGATAACAAACCGTTGTTGGTGCAACATACGCCCGCAATATCAAAAGTATCTCCGGCAATTTCCCCGCCTACTTTGCAATCCTGCAAATAGCCGTCGTTGATACCTGCCACGCCGCCGAAAGACGCATTTGCGCTGGCAACTCCAATAAGGTTAAATTGCGAATAGTTGACGTTGCAATTCTTAATAATTCCTCTGTAACCCATTTGAGCTGTCGCATCATACTTATATCCGTTGATTTGTACTATACCGCCAAAAGCAAAGTCTGCGTTTGCTTCATCCGACGTCGCAAGAGCTTTTATTTTGCCCTTTGCATTTACGGTAACTCCTTCAATCGTACCGTAATTGTTCATAGCAAACAACGCCGTTGGAGTTGCCGAGGCAATATCTACGTTGGCATTAATTACGACGTTTTCAACTATAGCCTTGGGATTTACGTTATCGAATATAGCGTTGCCGTTGCTCTCAATCGTCAAATTTGAAATTTTGCCGTTGAGATTTTTAAACTTAGCTCCGCTCCTAAAAATCAGTTTGTGCCCTTCGCCGATAATAGTACAATTGACTTCGTCTACAGTATAATTCTTGGGTACTACTATATCCTTCTTGAGAGTATATTCTTTGGTGGAAGCAAAGTCTATATGTTTGAGCTTGGTGGCTTCGCCCTCAATAGGTTTGGGAATAAGCGAAACCGCGGTAATTGGCGTCACGACGAATAGCAAGATTGCCATAACTACGCATATACATACCGTTGCAATATTTCTCTTTTCGCGATTAGTCAACGGTCGCCTGTCGAATAAAATATCGTTACCCTCAAATCTCACGCCCAAACCGTATCTAATATAATAAATAGATTTGAGCCTTTCTTTGACGGCAGACGAAACTGTTACTTTTGGATATATTTGTTTTAGACGCTTGATATTATGCAAAATCAAAAGCATTTCTAATGGCGAGACGACCTCGTTGAAATACAGTCTCAGGCACTTGCCCGCCTTGGAGGAAAACTTGCCGGAAATCTCGATTGGCTCGGGTAAAGCCACGTAGCCAGTAATCCTTAAGAAAGTCTCCTCATACGCGGAAAGTATCTTGCGCGCCTTATATAGATATAGCAGAGAAAGCACGGGAAATCTACCCAGACGGTAAGTTCCGCACTGGGTCTTGTCCATCAAAGCGTCAAAGGCTTTGATATCGTCTTTCTTTATCGCTTGAAGCAAGTTTTCTTCAATCTTCTGCGCCATATCTCCTAGCAATCCTAATTAATTCTCTTTCTTCTTGATTTTTACCTTTCTGTCTGCCGCCCATCTGTCGAATGCGTCAAACAAATACTCGTCGTTTACGGTACTGCCCTCAACCAACTTCTTCAAAAGCGCGGAAGTCTTGGAAAACTCTTCGATGAGAATAGCAATGTCCTTACCCTGCTCGGCAACTGCCGTCGACAGTTCTTCGTTTTCTTTGCGAATAGCGTCTATCTTGTCTGCGTTTTGCTTCAAGACAGAAGCAATATCTTTGTTGATAAAGTCGCTGACTTTCTTGACGTTGGTATTATATACGTCAAGCGATTTTTGCAATCCTTTGAGGTCGTACGTCGAACGCTTTTCTGCAATCAACGCGTCAATCCTTGCAAGTTGGTTTTGAGCATTCTTTTCGATTTCGCTCAACGTATCAATTCTGCCCACGACCTCGGAAAATTTTGAGGACATTTCGTTGACAGCTTGCGCGTATTTCTCTCCCGATGACGCGTACTCTTCAATTCTCCTGCCCAACTCCTGACCGCTCTTTGCCTGCGCGCTCAAGGTAGCGTGAACCTTTTCGAGTTGATTGGTTGCGTTGCCCGAAAAGCTTTTGGTAAGATTGTCGAGATCGTTCCTGATCTCTTCGTACGTCTTGCTGACCGTATGCAAACTGTCTTGCAATGGCGCTAATACGTTGCGGTATTCGATAAAACTGTCTATTAATTCTTTAATGGTATTATCGCTCATTATCTTCTCCTTTTCATAACCGAATTTGCGGATTTAAAGCTATCCGCTATTTCTTTAACGTCTGATTTAAGCGTGTCTATTATTATCTTCTTTGCCACGTCGTTGTCCTCGACCAACGGATAGAACCTAACAATATCGGGGTCGAGCGCTCCTCCGCCTTGCAAGCAAGCGTCCATAAGCGGGAATAATTTCTCGTCTCCCGAACGCGTAAACATCTCTCTTGCCTCCGCGTCCATACCCTGTCTCCAATATTCTATACCCGCATCTCTTATCTTGCCGTAGCGCAAATATTTCTCGTGGACGGATATATATACGAGTTGCTTTTTGCGCAGTTCGTCGGAAGATAATCTGTCTGCGGTATTGCGCGCGTTTTCGTACTGCTCAAGCGAACAAAACTTCTCTATACGCTCGATAAATTCGTCGTCGTCAATCTCTATCTTGCCTGCGATATCCTTTAGGTACGCAAGCGCGCCGTCCTTGTTTTTGCGCTCGAAACATTCGTCAAAGAGACTATTGAACATAGACGGATAGTCCGACTCGGCAACGAAGAGATACTGTTTTGCCCTCGATATGCCCACGTAAAACAAATTGAAATAGTATCTGAATACTGAATTCTCATCTGCCGTCTTTCTATTCAAAGACATATTTTGAAGATACCGCCATTTGTCCGCGTTGTCGCTCAATACGTCGACGAGTATGACGGTATTGCGTTCCAATCCCTTTGCTTCGGCGACCGTAAGAATCTCTATCTTGCCGAGCGCTTTTTTCAGCTTTTCTTTCTTCTGCTGCGAAGCTACTACGACGGTAACGTTTTCAAATCTCTTTTCGCCGAGAGAGTAAACGAAACTCTTGTCCTTTACCAACACAGTCGCAGACTGCAACGGCGAAGCTACGCTCTCGCCCCTCAAAACAAAGCTGTGCGTGCCAAATCTTTGCATATTCATTTCGCCCAGCTTCTCTGCGATTTTTTCTATTCGCTCCGTACTACGGTAATTGTGTCTTAGTTGGTTAACTCCCGTTACGTCGCCGTACATAAGTCTCTTGAGATAACCGAAATTGAAGTACGACGGATTTATCATCTGCAAAGCGTCGCCCACGCAGAATAGCTTTCTGCAAAGCTGTTTCATAAGACAGAGATTTACCTGCGTGAAATCCTGCGCTTCGTCTATTACGCCCACTGAATACTTAGGCGAGGTTACTTTACTCAATATCTCGCGACTCATGAGATTGTTGTCGGTATATCCGCGCTTTTTCAAAAACTCTGCGTAGTCCAACGCGACCGAATATATCACGTCGCACTCGCGCGGAGTAAAGCTGTCGCTTCTTGCCTTTGCGTACTCCTCTTTGCCCATCATTTCGCTTGGCGCGTCAAGTTCGTACTTGCCGAAAATCATACCGTATATCTCTTTATATATTATCTCTGGCGCAATATGCTTTATCTTTTCAAGCGCGCCCGAAAGGCGGTAGTTTCTGCCAGTTCCTAAATACTCATTCAAGAATACGTTCTCGCCCGCTACGCGTTTTGGTTCAAAGGTCTCGGCGTATATATCTTCAATCAATTTGTACTCGACTTTCTCTTTCAAAAATCCTGCGATACGCTTGAGAGAAGAAATTATCTCGCCGTCTTCGTCTACGGAAAAGACGATACCCAATTTGTTTTCAACGGCTTTTTTGTGGTTGTCGTCAAGGAAGACTACGCGACCGCTCTCATACGCGGATACAAAACCGTCAATGTTTTTTGAAAACAACTCTACACGGCTCTTCGTCTCCGTCAGCAATCCGCGCGAAAACGTGGTATACAACACCGCTCCGCGATAATTACGGCAGGCGCAATACACTATCTTTTCAACGCATACGTTAGTCTTACCGCTTCCGGCAATACCCTGCACCAACATATTGGCGTCTTCCGTCTCGACGATCTTGCGTTGAGTATCGTTGAGATATGGGAAGTTGACTATACCGTCTGCTCCCGACACGAGATACAGTCTCGTCACGTCTTCTTGTTTGACGGTATCGTCGGTTGGGCGCAACAACAGCGTAATCTTGCCGTTGGTCGAAATATACTCGTTAAGGCGTCTGTCTAGTCCGCCTTCGATGGGATTTGCGCTTAAAAACTTATAAAATACCAATCCGTCGGCAACCCTTTTATCTGCATTGTTACGGCAGAAGAAAAGCGTATACAGCCCGTCTTCAGTCTGCGCGGTATAACAACCGTCGACAAGATGAATATTGCCAACGAATATACTTTCCGCGACGCGGGACAAATACGCGTCAATAGCTATTATCTTGCGGGTCAACGTAATAAAGCCCTCCGTCTTATAGACCGTATGGCTTGAAGATAAAGCTATCCTTTTTGTGTCTACCGTAATTTTTTGTATCATAACGCTATAAGTCCGCTTACGTATGAATCAAACTGCTCTTTGGTAAGCGGAAATTGTATTTTAGAAAATGCTTTGAGTCGCGTATCCGCCATCGTACCGTTTGACGCGTCAAATGATATATGCGTATGCTTTTGCGAAAACTGCGCCGCTACGTCTGCCTCTATACGCTTTTTCTCAACTTGCTCGTTTTTCTCTTTCAATCGCCTTTGGATAGTCTCCAAAGCGCGTCTCTTGTTTTTGAGTTGCGACCGCTCGTCTTGACAGACGACGACTATTCCCGTAGGCAAATGCGTCACGCGTACAGCAGTCTCCACCTTGTTTATATTTTGACCGCCTGCGCCGTGAGAGTGAAATACGTCTATCTTCAAATCGCTTTCCGACACGTTTTCGACGCTTGCCGACGGAGTAACTGCAATTCGCAGCTCTTGGCTGTTGGACGGCGAGATATAAACTTTGTGCGCGCCCGTAAGCGGAACAAGTCGAGTAATTACGTCCTCCCCTTGCGCAAAGAAAGATATTTCTTCCACGTATCCGCCCTTTGCCGTCAAGACTTTTTCGTCCTCTATCTTAGCTCCGCGCGACGATAAGTCGGACTTTATCAGCGAATACAAAGCGACTCCGAACTTTGACGAAATATCTTTGAATTTAAGTCTGCAATACGCGCGCTCCGTCGCGTGCTTGCACCCCAAAGCGTCTGAAAGCGCAAAAGCTATTTTTGACGCGCTGATTTTCAAAGAAGATATCTCTTCATAGATTATTGCGCGTTCTTCTTCACTACTTGCTTCTGCAAGCATATCGGCAGTCGTCTTTTCTTCTTCAAGCGCAGATATAAGCGCAGTAAGCTTGTCGTTTAAGAATTTGAGATTATTGTACTTTGATAAAACGGACAAATAATAAGCCTTGTCCGCCTGTACTTCGGGATATTCCAAAAGCTCTTTCGTTTCGCCATAACATTCAAGCGCTCTTTTCGTTGCGTCGATTATATCGCCGTAGATACCGTACATAAAATTATTATAACACTATTTTGCAAAAAAGTCACAATATTGCATCAAAATTTTGAATGGTATTCTTCAAAAAGGTCGTTGGGCGTGCACTCCAAAATATCGCATAGCGCTTTGAGATTTTCAAATTTTACGCTTTTGGTCTTGTTTTCCACAAGATTGTTGAAGTTTTGATAACTCATTCCCAGTCGTATATACAGCCAATATTTCGTCTTTCCCTTCTCTCTCAAAATATCAAGAATTCTAAATTTCATTATACTATACACCCTCCGCATTATCTAATATTTACATTATATATCAAATAATACTTGACATATAGACTGACACATTATATAATGTATTCAATATATAATGTGATAATTAGATACACAGAAGATAAACTTGCCTTATTCTATTTATACAATACATATCTCAAAAAATGCGCCTATCGAATTTCGATAGACGCATTTTTATATCGTTCTAAATTATGTTTTACGCTTTTATATCGTTTGCTATAGCGTCTGCCAGCTTTTCAAGCTCTGCGTAGCTCTCTGCGTTTAAAGCCGATTTAACGGTAACTTTCGGCTCGATGACTTTATTGTTTTTAAGTTTTTCAAGAATTTCGCCCATAAGCTTTGCGCTTGCGGGAGTCCAAGTACCGTTTTCAATAAATGCAAAGGCGCGGTTTTGCAAGTTGTGTTCCGCAAGTTCGTGCAATGCCGTCTGCATAGGCGGGAACAAAGACATATTGTATGTTGCGCAAGCAAATACGATATGCGAACGCTTAAAGCTCTCTGCAATTACCTTTGAGTAGTGATTGGTAGACGCGTTGAGTACCTCAATATCCGTCACGCCTCTATCGCCGAGCAAATTGGCAAGTATCTCCGCCGTATTCTCCGTGTGCCCGTGAATTGAACCGTAGACGATAAGCACGCCCTTTTCCTCGGGAGTGTAGCTTGCCCACTTGGAGTATTTGTCAATAATATAGCCCAGATTCTTTCTCCATACCGGACCGTGCAAAGGACAAATCTTGGAGATTTCAAGTCCGCTTGCCTTCTTCAAAAGATTGGTAACTTGCACGCCGTACTTTCCGACTATATTGGTAAAATAGCGCCTTGCGTCGTCTATCCATTTGTTTTCAAAATCGCATTCGTCTGCAAATATGTTTCCGCTCATTGCGCCGAAAGAACCGAACGCGTCTGCCGAGAAAAGCACCTTGTCAGTTGTATCGTACGTTACCATAGCTTCCGGCCAATGCACCATAGGCGCAAGTACGAAAGTCAACGTGTGCTTGCCTACGCGCAAGGTATCGCCCTCTTTGACTACCACCTTGCGGGATTCTATATCAAAATCAAAAAACTGCGACATCATTACGAAAGTCTTGAAATTGCCTACTATCTTTACGTCGGGATATTTTGCGACGATTGCGCCGATATTCGCGCAGTGGTCGGGCTCCATGTGATTGACAATGAGATAGTCAAGTCCTCTTCCGCCGAGTACGTGTTCTACGTTCTCCAAAAATTGCAAACTTGCTACGCTGTCCACCGTATCTAAAAGTACGGTCTTTTCGTCAAGCAAAAGATATGAGTTGTAGCTCATACCTCTATCTACAGGATATACGTTTTCAAAAAGTGAAATTTTGCGGTCGTTTACGCCCACCCAAAATAAATCTTCGTTGATTTTCTTTACGCTATGCATAATATACTCCATTTTTTAAAATTATTGCGTATATATTTTAGCATAGCAATATCATTTTATCAATTAATTTTATTATGTTTGGCGGTTACTTATTTAGAATGACAAAGGCGGGCGTTTCCCGCCTTTGATTTTTATTTTCTCTTCATCGCGCGTTGCTCTTTGAGAAGGTCATTGTAACGCTCGATTTGATCTTCGCGCAAATCAATCATATTCTTGGCAGCTTTGCATGCTTGCGCGTCGGATATGATTACTTCCGTCTCTTTGACTTTGATCTTCGTACCGTCTCCGCTTGCGTCTCTCTTGATGTCTTTGAGATATTCGTCTTCCATCTTGAACAATGCCACAGTCATGTCTTTCTTGATCGTCAACTTCAAAAGCGGATTGATCGTCGACTGTCCAATCGTGAGCGCATAAGTACCTTTCTTCTCTTTTGCTCCTTGCTTGGAGAGCGCATACTCTCTCAATCCGTCAAAGTATTTCTTTTGTTGCTTCGAAAGCAGCGCGTAAGCCTCGTCAAGAGTAAGTCTCGGAGCTACTTCTTTTTTAGGTTTAGCGGGAGCAACTACTTTGACCTCTTTCTCCACAATCTTTTCGACAACCTTTTCTACAGGTACCTCGACAATCTTCTCTACCTCGACGGGTACTTCCTTGACGACTTCCTTCTCAACGATTTTCTCCACTTCGACAGGCACTTCAACTTTGACTTCTTTCTCAACAATCTTCTCGACGACTTGCGGCTCTACTTTTTGATTGTTAGAGAGCTCGACTATTTTTTCCATAAGTTTCTCTTGATTCTTAAGAAGTTGCTTAATCGTCTCGTCATTCTGTTCTGTCTTTTCAACCACTTTGACTATTATATCGTCATTGACTCTTGACGACGCAACTTCTCTCTCAATTATTTTCTCGATAGAGCGATCTGACATTTTCTTCATAAGTAACTCTTGATTTTCGATGAGTTTTTGCATTACTTTGTCATTGTCCGCCGACTTCTCTTTCGGTTGCTCGGAGAGTTTTTGCATCAATTCGTTAATCGTCTTTTGACTATTTGCGTTTTCGTCAATAAGTTTTTGTATGAGTTCGTCATTAGCGTTAGATTGCTGTACAGGCGGCAACTGCTGTACGTTACGAGACATTGCGTCGTCTATCATAGCGCGCATATCCTCCAAGCCGACTTGCGGTTGTCCTGCGTATGCAAATCCTTGCGCTCCGCCGTTGTTTCCCATCATGCCCATAAGCATCATACGCATATTCTCGTCGCGCTTGCGTTCGTCCAAATCGGCTTTGTTGCGTTGATACTCTTCAAGACATTCTTCGTAGTTCTCTTCTGCTTTATTGCATCTGCTCTTGGCAATAATCATTATTACAAGACTTGCTACCGCCAAGCCCATAAGCGCGCATGCAATAGCCGTCCAGCCTGCCATTGCCAAACCAAGGAAAGCCCCTGCGTACACTTTATCAAACTTGTCTGCCTTCTTGTTGAATTTCTTGCGCTTACCCTCGTAGCTTGCAGTCTTGGATAAGAATACGATAATCAATATTATGCTTATCACACTTGCTATCAATTGCCAAAGCGGTATATTGCCAAGATTTTTAAGTATATCTTCAAGCGAGCCTAATCCGCCGTTGCCATCTCCGCTTGGCGCGCCGCTGGGTACTCCGCTAGGCGGATTGTCCGGTACGTTTGGCTCAGTGTTCTCGTCTTGCGGATAATGCGTATTATTGGGATTGTTAGGATCTTGAAGATATGGCATATCCTCAGCTTTCAATTCAAACTCTTCCCAATCCGTCTCATACGTGCCGTCGGTAAAGGAATAATTTCCTTGCATATTATCCTTTATCATTGCTTTTATCTTATACGTATTGCCTGCGGCAAGATTGCTGAATTCAATGGGAGTTCCGTGAGAGTCTATCATCTCGTATTCTATACCGTCTATCTGTCCGTACTTCAAATACAAGACGTACGGTTTTGCATTCTTGTTCCAATTCTTATTGATTGTCGCGGCTATTATCTCAAAGTCGTATTGCGTAGGTCCGCTCAATACAACGCTACTGTTTTTGGAAGTGATTACTACCAAATAACTTCCCTTGTCAATTGGCGCGCCGCTCAATTTGTTTTCGTCCGTCACTAATTCGCCTTTGTAATACGTCAACTCAAAATCGTTGAGCGTTGCTCCGCTTCCGCTTATCACAAGTTTAACGTTTCTCGGCTTGCCGTTGTACTCAATCTTGTCTGACGCAATGGATACGCTAACTTGGCTTGCGCCTCCGCCTATTATGAAGAATGGCGAATACAAGTCGTCTTCTATAACTACGTTTGCAAATTGATAACTCGTTGAGTCTATAAGCTTTGGCAACGCTTTGAAGTACTTGGGCATAATGGCGGAATATTCTATATCGTCAAGCGTTGTCAACGCCGTTGCGCCATCCAAAATCTTGCCCGTGTTGTCAGTCTCGTAATACTCATATTCAACTACGCCTTCGGCTTTGGGGTCTTTGAGCTTGTAATAGTCAAAGGTATAACCGTCTCCGCTATACGTTACGCTCATCCAATCGCTTGGCTTACCTGCGCCTATCTTTGCAGGGATGATATTCCAAACGATCTTCCATGCGCTTGTATCGGGAAGATCGTAGTTGCCTACCGCATTGCCTGTCAACGTAAACGAGTCTACTCTCACTTCGCCCTGCTCGCCAACCGACGTACCGTTTTTATTTCCGCCGTAAGTCGCCTCTAATCCCGCTGGCAAATTCTCCAATACCATTTTTATATCGCTACCCGTATACTCGACTTCGCCGCCGCCCTTCCAATTGACGCCCGATAAATCAAATTGAGCTTTGTCTATTGTCCAAGTAAGCGAATAAACTTCCGTGCTTCCGCCGTCTTTCTTGATCGCAACTTGCGTGGTATAAGTACCTGCATTAGTAAACTTCTCGTCCTTATATCCTGCGGTAAAACCGTTGCCGTAATTCGTATCTACGCTATATCCCGTAGGCGTCTCGACGTAGAAAGAATATTCGCTACCGCTGTAAGTCTTGTTTCTATCAAAAGTCTTTGTCTTATCTCCTACTTTTACGTCAAGCGAATCTATATCTTCTCCACCCTCTTGCATACACCATATAAATTGAGAATTATCAGCTCTTGACAATCTCAACGTTACCGTATTTGTCAAGGGCATGACTTGATAGTTTGAATTCGTGTTACCGTCCTCAATAGACAATACCCAATCTCCGGTCGCTCTCAACGCCGATATGTCCAAATCTATCTTTTCGGACATATTACTGCTTGCTTTGACGGTAACTGTCTTAACTATCTCCGTTTGACTTGCTCTCGTAGCCTTGATGACGTAAGTAAGTTCGTCGCTTCCCAAAGGTCTTTGCGTGCCATATCTTACCGTAACCGAAGGATTCGTACCTATCTCCCCTTCTATCACTCCGCCTGTGGCTTGAATTTCAAAAGTCCTATTCAATTTATTTACTTCAAAAACTAGATACTGGTCGTCGGAATTGCCCGTATTGCTCCATATATTGAGTCCCGAATTGTCGGACTCAACGTACTTATTTTTCAATATTACTTTGAGCGCCTTATCGTATACTCCTGCATTGTATACCGTAATAGTATAATTGCCGTCAAAATCAAAACTATTGTCGTCGGGGTCTGCCTTGACGACTTCCATTTCGTCTTTATTGTAACTTATCGTATACACCTGTCCATTAGGGTCGGCATTGTACGTATACCACGACTCGTTGAAGATAGGCAACGATTTAGGTTGTTTGCTTATCGTTATAGGCGATTCGTAATTTGAAGGTTTATCCAAAGCGTAGTTTTTACTTATGCTCGTGTCTACGGCAACAAACATAGTATAACTTCCCACTTTGGTAGGCTTCTCTACTTCAAGTCCTGTCTCGTCATCTCGATATTTGATTTTCAACAACGTACTAGCAAGATTTTGTTGCTTATCCAAAAGTCCTACTGCCGTAGCCGTAGGCGGATCGTCGTTCGGCTTAAAAGTACAACTTATCTTTATTGGATTGATTGTCATCGTGATATTTTTTGTACCTGTCGTACCGCCTTTCCATACTACGCTATCTTTATATTGAGACTTTATATTCAATTTGACGGTGTACTCGTCTGCGTCAATAGGAGTAACAGAAGTCGTACCGCTCTTGTCAAAATAACCGACCGTAACGAAATCCTTATACTTATCGTTATACCATGTTGCGCTCGTTACGTCTTTCTTTACGCTGTCATAAGTAACTGAAAAATCACTTGGATCAAGTTCCTTTACCGAGGCAGCGTCAGCTTTGCTTAAATTCAAGTGCATAGCCGGTCTAAGCAAATAATACTCGGTTCCATTTAAAGCTGCCCAAGCAAAATATCCGCTCGAATGATAATGATACACAAACGGTTCAACCTGATGATTTGCAGATCGTATCCAATAATTATTGCTTGCAACTCTCGTCGAAGTATCCGTATCCCAAAGTCCGGGATAAGCTGTGTGCCCGCCTACAGCGACGTCCGACCCCAACTCTGTGGCACTCGGCAACCAAATATAATCGTTTTTCCAATCGCCGTATTGAGCGTAATTTTGATAAAGCTCCATATTGGGATCATAATTATAGAAGCCTGTAACATTTGTTTCATAAGATTCATTCACAAAATTACCCCATACCCAAGCCGCAGTTCCTGCTAGTGATTCACGCGCTCGCTCATAACTTTGATACGCTATGTCTTTTGGTTGAACGAGAAAGTCGGTAATACTTCCGTTGCTTCTATCGACTTTGCCGCCATTTACCGTTGTTGGCAACGTAAAACTAGAAAGTTCATACGGCGCGGCATTTGTATCTAGCGGGTCTCGAGTATATTCGACAAGATTGGTTGTGGAAGCCGCCGACATATATTTAATTTTTGAGCCGTCGTACCCCGTTCCGTTGAGAAGTCGAGCGCGCGTATAACTCGAACCGTATAATCTTCCTGCAAAATCAGAATTCTCATACCCACGACAACTCTCGACGCCTTCTTTTGCAAAAAGCGTAAGAACTGTGTCGCCATTAACGTCCGTCGTTAAAGACGTTACTATCCACTCTTTACCGCCAAAAGTTACGATAACATTTTTGCCGTTGTTATAATTGTCTCTTATTTGTTTTTGAGTAAGTCCCGATTGTATTTTTGTGGGTGCAGACGCACTGCCGTTGTTAAGCGTAGTGTCACTCGCAACAGTATTTACATCGTTTATTTTTGTTTTACCCGCAATCTTTTGATATATTTGTTCCAACGCATCTCCGTTAAACACCATACCGTCGCTGCGCGTCTTGTAGTCGGAAAGTAAAAGATCCGTCGCTATGGTGTCCGAGCTATTGGTACTTGTGTCTGCCTGCGCCATTTGATTACCATCTAAGCTCAATGGCGAAATGCACACCAGTGCGCATAGTAAAAAAACCATACACGCAATAGCAAAAATATATTTAGTTCGTTGTCTACGTAAGTCCATATACACCTCTGATATTGTACCCTAATGAGGTCATATCAACGATAGTTGAAATTCCAAAAAAGGTATACTTTTACTGACTGCCTGTGAAAAGGCATAATTTTTCAAATACATTATACTTTATGCATAAAAAAAATGCAATATCTTTTGGTCAGTAAAAGTATACTTTTTTTGGAAATATCTAAAATATAGAAAATTATTGGAATAAAATTCGCCAATCGATAACTTTCGATTGGCGAATTTTTGTATTTTAATAACGATAGAGATTTCTCCACTACGCTTCGACTTCGGTCGAAATGACAATTACATTTTTTAAACAGCCGCCTTTTTACATGCCAAATTTGATACCTGTATGAAACTTATTATACTTATCCGCGTACTTATCGAGTATCGCGATTACCTCGTCTGCATTGCTTACGCCGTATACCTTATCTTCGGGAATTTCGGGATAACGTATCCTTTGATCCATTCTCATATCTGCGACTCTGCTACTCCAGCCATCTACGCTGTTGCAAGCCATGATAAGTCGCATCATCGGCCAAGCGAATGCAATCTCCGAAAGCGTACCTGCTCCGCCGCCAATGGCTATGACTGCGTCAGCGTTGGCAACTATAGAATTACGCAACATATCAAGTCCAGTCGATATTACTATATCTGCGTGTTCATTATGCATAGTTCTGTCAAACGACGGAATAATAGCGATTGTATCTCCGTCTTGATATTTCTCCGACGACTTAGCGCCTGCAAACGCCGCTTCCATAACTCCGCCCAATCCGCCTGACTGTATACGATAGCCATTGTCTATCAACGCCTTGCCTACCGAAAAGGCAAACTTGTATTTATCTCCGTCTTTATCTATTTTACTATCTCCCACGATAGCTACGATTTTTCTCATATTTTCCTCCCTCTTCGCGATATTGCATATATATAATATTATCCATATATACAAAACGTGATAAGTATCATTTATACTTTTATTATATCATGCAATGAGTTTTTGTCAAGATAGTAATTATCCGCCCTTGCAACGGTCATATAAATATTGTATAATATATTAAATAAATATATAGGCGTCATTGAAATGAAAAACTTACTCAACAAAAAGATTATAGTCACACTTCTAGTCCTTGTAATTTTATGCGGGGTGTTTGTAGGCTGCACAATTCCAAAAGACGTAAATACTATAGTATACGCGCAAAACGAAACTTCGCAAACCGTAGGTATTCATACTCAAAGGCAAAACAAGTATCTCGATTCTTCCCCATCTGGTTCAACTTGGTACGCCAAAGGTAGCGCGGAATATAGCAAGCCTGCGCCTATCTCACTTGATTGGAATAGTTTATCCATTTCGGGCGGAAATAAAGGCTACACCGTATATGTCGGCGAAAATGCAAATATGCAAAACTCAGTATCGTACGAAACTGCGAATCCCCAACTTGATTTAATCAATCTCAAAATTGCGACGACTTATTATTGGCATATAAAAACCAACGAATACCAAAGCGAAATATACAAATTTGACGTAGATGACGCCCCTCCGCGCAATATCTCGGTTGATGGAATAACCAACGTCAGAGACCTTGGCGGTTGGAAAACACAAGACGGCAAGCGCGTCAAACAAGGACTTGTATACAGATGCGGACGGCTCAACAAGAGTTCGGCAAAAACCGCTAAAATCGAAATCACCCAAAACGGAATTAAAACTATGACAGCGCAGCTTGGCATAAAAAGTGAAATCGACTTGCGATTGGTATACAACGGCGAAATAGGCGCAATAACTTCAAGTCCGCTCGGAAGCAACGTGAATTATATCAACGCGCCTATGGAGTGGAACGGCAATATCTTTTACGACAACAAACAAGAGTTGCTCAAAGTATTCTCAATCTTTGCCGACGAAAACAACTATCCCCTTATCTTCCATTGCAACATAGGCACGGACAGAACGGGAATGGTAGCTTATCTAATCAATGCGTTATTGGGCGTAAGCCAAGAAGACTTGATGAAAGATTATCTCTTCTCCAATCTCGGCAATATAGGCGGATCAAGAAAATCGACCGGCATAACCAAAAGCCCGTATTATAAAGCAATCCAAAATGCGCAAGGCGATACGTGGCAACAAAAGACGTACAACGCGCTTGTTGAATACGGCGTACCCACTAAGCAATTGGATAACATAATTTCAATAATGTTGGATTAAATATCAATTTCTAACAATTACAAAAAGCTCTCGAACAAATTATTCGAGAGCTTTTAACCGCACCTAATAAGTGGCATATCTTAGCTTTTAAGATTATCTAATGCTTCGCCATTGTTGGATATTACCATACCGACTGTTTGACAGTTATTCATTGCCGAACAGTTCCCGCAAGTCTCACACCCTTTACCAATCGCGCATTGTCTAATCGGGCATAGACTATCGCAAAACGGCGTTTTTACGCCGTCCATGCGACAACCCTCGCAATTTATCATTTCGGGGGTAATTTCCACTCCGTTCATCTCTGACCAAAGTTTCGCAACTTTTTTGCGTAAAACATTATCGTTATTCAATGTAGCTATTCTTGCATCACATTTTTCGCAATCAAGTCCGCAATATGCTATAAATTTTTTCATAAGTGTTTAACCTCTAAACTACTGATTATTGCAGTTTTATTATATCACAGATTAGTTCAAAGTTCAAGTGCCTTGAAGGGGGTGAAAAGCACAATTTTCGGTCAAAAATTCAAGAATTTCACTATGGGGGAAACCCTTGAACGCCCTGCGTTAGTAACAAAATAGTATCAAGTTAGTATCAATCACTATTTTGTTTGGTTTCGTCAGCGTTGTCCGCTGCCGTTTCGGAAGGTGTGTCGGGCGTTGTTTCAGTAGTTTTGCCGTCCCCTTCCTTCTGCTCTGCATTGCTTTCGGTTGCGCTGTCCGCCGTGTCCGCTTTCTTTGCGTTCGCTGCATCTGCCAAGCCTTCACCGATTATGTATGCCATAGCCGATGCGCCTGCCATAATCAGTCCGGTGATCTGCGCTGCAAGCGCATCCGAACCACCGAGCGCAACGACAAGCATCGTCACGAAACTGACAACCGCTGCCCAAAACTTCCTGCTTGTAAGTTTGGATTTCCAATCGAATTTCTTCATTTCAGTTTACCGTCCTTTTTAGATTTTTGATTTTGAATTTGAAGTTGGTTTGTGATGCGCTTCCAAGTCTGCAATCCTGTGGTTCGCCACCTTGATTTCTTCGTCATGAACCGCATCTTTTTGTTCCAGTTTATAAACACGATCAATCACTTGATTGTGCTTGTCAACCTTCTTTTCAAGTTGGTCAATACGATAATTGACCAACTTCGAACTGACCACAATGCCCGAAAATGTTCCGATGAGCGTTCCGAACAATGTGATGATTGCCACGATGATTTCTGTTGCCATGTCTGCCTTTACCGTCCTTTTTAGAATTGCCGTTTTAAGGCGCAGAAACGCCCTTCTGACGGCTTGCCTTGTCGCAAGGGTGAATGTTCAACCGCACCCCCTTTCGCTTGTCACGCCGAGCGTGGGCAAGCATTCTGTGCGGTCAAATCACTTTTCTTCCAACAGTGCTTGAACGGCTGCTTTCAGTTTGTCAGGCACATCGTCAATGGTCTTGATGCCTTTGCGGATTAAGTCTGCATAAACCTTCGCCATATCGCTTTAACCCCCCAGTGTTTCATAGATTTCACACAACGCAATCTGCGTGTCGGTGATGCTGTCTTTCAAGGCTGCGTTTTCCTGCATCATCAAATCCAGGTATTCGTCTTTGGAATATTGCACTTCGTGATAGGAATACAAATCTTCCACTGCCTTGCCGTTTTGGTCTGTTTCGACCTTCTGAATGTCGGTGTGAACATATACCGTGTCAAACCCGACAATCACTGCTTTTGCCTGTTCACTGTTGCCGTGAACGATTCCCATGTCTTTCATGATGTCACCTTCCTGTTCTTTTTTGATTTGATAACTTCGTTGTAGTACCTATCCAACGAAGGTTGAATCGGTTCGATGTACTTCTGTTGTAACCGATGCGAATCGCACCACTTCAACCATCCTTTATAGGAATTTGCGCTGCACCATTCGGAATAGTTGATCAGACTGCCGTCACACTGTTTCCTTTGGATTTGCACCATTTTCTTTTTGAACTTCTTGCAAGTGGTTTTGCGTAAAAGTTTGTAACCGTGGAAAAACCTATATCCCACGAAGTCCACGCCCCTTGCATCGACAGGGAACACCTGCCAGTTCGGTTTGATTTGAAGGTCAAGCCGACACCGCAAATATTCATCCATCCGTTTTCGAAGGTCATGCAGGAACGCTTTTGACGAACTGAAAATCACGATGTCATCCATATACCGAACGACATATTTGATTTGCATATCTTCTTTCAACCAGTGATCGAAATATGCAAGATAGTAGTTCGCAAGGTATTGTGAAAGGTATGACCCAATCGGGACACCCTTTTCCCCAGGATAGGAATCGATGATTTTGTCAAGTAGTTCAAGCAAATCCGCATCCTTGAATTTCTTCCGAAGCAACTGTTTCAGAACTGCGTGGTTGATGTTTGGATAAAACTTTCGAATGTCGATTTTCAAGCAAAATTCCGTCCCTGGAATGTCCGTCATAAATTCATCGACAAGTTTCATCGCTCTTTTGATGCCCCTGCCCTTCAACGAAGCGCAGGTGTGACCGCAAAGGGTATTGACGAACACCTTTTCGATTTGAAGCAGAATTGCCCACTGAATGATTCTGTCGGGAAAATACGGCAGTTTCATCAGTTCACGGTCTTTGCCTTTGTCGTTGATGGTGGAAACCGAATATTCGCTGACGGTATAGGTTTTATTCATCAGCATTTCTTGAATTTGCCCAAGATAGAATTCGGGATCGTTGTCAACCATCTTCACTTCTTTGTAGAAGGATTTGTCTTTCCTGGCGTTTTTGTGTGCCAGTTTTAGATTTTCCATTGTGAAAATCTGTTCGTAGATATTGCCATATCTTTTCATAGAAACACCCCTTGTTGATGTTTTCTTTCCCCGAACTTTCGACCTTCGGAAGGCTACCAGTACAGGATGAAGTTTGTTATGTTTTGCCCTGTGGCAGGGTGTGAACGCACCGACTATGTGTCAAAACCCCCGACTTGCATCAGGGGTTTGGCAGACAAAATGAATTTTTGAAAACTTTAAGTGCGCCGAAACATTAGGATTCGAATTCGAAGTGGAATTGTTCACATTCAAATAGAAAGTACCGGTATTATCGCTATTCGACCAATTACTGCCGAAATTAGTGACATAACTGCCATTCAAATTCGTATAATCGAATTTGTTTTGATGTGCTTTTTTCCTTGATAATATTTCAATCGTTCAACACCCCAGTTCTTTGTTACAAATACATCAAGCGCGCCGAAACAAAAGGAAACGAACGCGAAGCGGAACCGCCCACAAGCAAACAGAAAGCACCGGCATCATCGCCAGGCGACCAACGACCGCCGAAATAAGCGACACAACCGCCACTCAAACCCGCATAATCGCTGAAATATGTGGTTGCCGATCCACCGCTTGCTTTGAATGCAAACCCTGCTTCTGTATTGCCCTGCGGTTCTTTCATATAACCGCCGTTTCCACTTGACATGCCCGAAGAAGTGGTCATGTACCCTGCGCCCTTGCCGTTGTCCTGGAAGTTGTCGGTGTTGGTCAGAATGTTGATGGGATTGCTTGAATCTGTTGCAATGCCGTCAATCCATTCGTAGATATTGCCCCAAAAATCTTCAATGCCCAAGCATTTGACTTGATGCAGTCCGTCCGTCATATAGGAAGGGTTGCTTGCTTTGATGATTTCGGAATCCATGCCATAAGCATTCGCACCGCCTGTGTTGACCTTTGCACTTGCACTGACAACGCCTTTTCCAACTTTTGTTTGCGAATTCAGCGAACCGAATTTCAAAATGTAGGCGCATTGTCTGAACAGTAACTGATAGAACGCCGATTGTTCATAACCGTTGCCGTTGTTGTGTGCATAGGTTCTTGCCGTTCCAATGGTGATGTTCGCCGTGGGTGCTTTACCCGAAAGGGAACGAAGGGATGTGCCGTCATAATATCCTTTGAATGCGCCAAGATAGAACACATTCTTCTTTGCACTGCCCCTTTGATGGGCATAATATTTGAAGTCTGCGTTGTCGGGGTCGTTCGTCATCGAAATGGTCACGGTGGTTGTTCCCGACTTCGTGATTTTCAAACCCCTTCGGGGGAAGGCAATCATGACATCGCCTGCTGTTCCCGATTCAATGTCGGCAACGCTTCCATCTTCGAAGAAGTTGAAGTTGTCACGATTTAATCTGCCGACTTCCTTGCCGTCCTTGAACAATACAGGGTAATGCCCGAAGAATTCATCCCACTGTTCTGCCGTCATTCCAACGGCATCATCTGCGTATGAAACGCATGTCGCAGGATTGCTGTTCGAAAGGTTGATGGTTGCCGTCATCGTCTGATAGCCAAGCAGCACAGGAATTTGTTTCGCATCGGTGACATCGACAACCTTCTTGATGACCGTGCCGTTGATGGTCGTGGAAACCGTCCACTTGCCATAGTTCGGAACGGTGAAAGTTGCCTTGCCGTTCGACACTGCGGAATAGGTCGTGATGCCGTCCGTGACAGTAACCGTGACCCCTTTCTTCGTGGTCACAATCAATTCGGGAAGGACATCGCCAACCCAAGTGTAAACGCCCGAAGCAACCGACACGCAGTGGAAAATTTTCTTGCTGTTCGTGTTGATGTAGATTTGCCCCAGGATGCCGACAGTTGTCTTTGTCGGGTCTGTCGTTCCCTGTTTTACCGCAGGAACTCTTGCAACGGCATCTTCTGCTTCGTCAACCACTTCGTTCATCTGTTCTTCTATGACACTGATTGCCTGGTTGAGTTTCTGCTCTGCTGCCTTCTGAATCGCCGTCTGTGTTTCTTCAACGGACTGCGCCTTCAAGGTTTTCCATGACGGAAGAACTTCGAACAGGCAAACCAAGTCCTGAATGTTTAACCCATCGAAGGGTACACGGTACAGGGGCATGTCGTTGACAAGCACATGGTCATTGATAATGTCCCCATGCACGATTTCAGGGTCAGATGCGTTGCCTGCTGTGGGCGTTCCCTTGATGACAACCAAGTTCGTTTCTTCAACGCCGGTTGCGCTGTCTTTTGTGTATCTGACCACAATCAGATCGTTGCGTTTGAACCCTTGCTGTCCGTTTTCGAAATCCAGGTCGATGTATGAACCATCATCAAGTCTGATGTGCCTTCCCTGCATGAGAATGTCACCATCCTTGATTCTGACGATGTTGTTCGAAATGATGGTCGATGCGAACTTGTTCCCCCTTTCAAGAACAAATTCCCCTTCGCCAAGCATCGCTGCATTGAAACTTCCCTGGTCTGCCGATTTGATGTGTTCTTTGTTTGCATAGCCTGTGACAAGATGCATATTTGCCATTTTATTCACCTACCTTGTAAGATATAGTTGCCCTGTCGTTTTTCAGGGTGACTATTTTCTTGATGATTTTTTGAACGATTGAAATGCCGGTGACATTTTCTTTTGCCCCGACAACATCCCCGATGTCATACACCGAAGATGTGTTCGTGAATTTGATTTTTACGGAATCGGAATTCCACGATTTTTGCAACAATTCCCTTCCGCCTTCTTCAAGTTCTTCATCCGATTCTGCGTTGCTGTAATCGTACACTTCAAAAACTTCTTCCATTCAGCAGAATGTCTGAGTGT